>CAMFLJ010000091.1 GCA_945957335.1 uncultured Actinomycetes bacterium
ACAGGACGGCGATCGCCGCCCGGCTCGACGCCTTCGCCGCCGCCTTCAACGCGCGCGACGCCGCCGGCGCCTGCGCGATTTTCGACCCGGACCTCGTCGCAACCGTGCGCGGCGCCCCCGAGCGCGGCCGCGACGCGGTCTGCGGCCAGATCGCCTCCGCGCTGGCCGACCGGACGCGGACGATGCGCTACGCGCCCGACATTCGGGAGATCCTGGTCAGCGGCGATCTCGCGGTGGTTCGGCTGGTCTGGACGCTGACGGTCGCCCGCGGCCCAAAGCCGGCCGTGCAGAAGGAGCCCGGCCTCGACGTCTTCCGCCGCGGCTCCGACGGGCAGTGGCGCATCATCCGCTTCATGGCCTATTCGAACGCGCCGGACTGAGCCGACGTCCGCTGCTTCAGGCGATCGCCGGCGCGGCCTTCGGGTTCTTCGCCCGGTGCGTCGCCCAGAGCAGGTCGACCACGGCGCGTCGCGCGTCGGCCATCGCTTCGACCGCCACGCCGAGCGAAACCGTCAGGTCGCGCTCGACGCCCGGGCCGGGCTGCCCCACGACGCAGGCCCAGGAGGACGCGTCCTCCGGCGACTGGCGCGCCTTGGTGTCGGCGTAGTCGATCATCGCGCAATAGCAGATCACGTGATGGTTGCAGACGATGTCGAACCGGATCACCGCCTGCGCCGTCGCCGGCTCGATGATCTCGGCGCGGGGCAGCGTCGAATACTGGATCGACGGGGAGAGATCGCAGGGGACGTAGGGCACCACGTCGAGCGCATAGTTGAACAGACGATAGGTCTGGACCGTCGTCGCGTAGGCGGTCGCCCAGGCGCGGTCGCCGGTGCGCGGCGACGCGAACAGGCAGGCCTGCAATCTTGGGCCGAGCAGTTTGGCGAGCTCGAAACTGAGATAGGTCGCGAGCGACGAGCCGAGGCTGTGGCCGCAGACCGTGACGGTCCCGCGCCCCACCATTTCGGCGATCGCGTCGGCCGCCTTCTTGCCGATGCGCTGGCCGTCGAGCCCGACGAGGGTCATCGAGCCGTAGATGTCGGAAAACCCCTGCTCGACCATGGCGCCGGGCTGGAAAGGAGCCGGGACCGGCATGAATTCCGCGTCGATCACCCATTCGGCGAAACCGTCCGTGCCGCGGATCGCGGCGACGAAGCGGGTCGGATCGGCGTGGTTGCGGGCGAGGAAGCCGTAGAACACGGTATCGGCGGCCAGCGTCATCCGGCGCTTGCCCTTCGGGGCTTTGGATGGATCGGGGAAGATCGCGTCGCGCGCCAGGAGATGGCCGACCACGTCCCAGCCGGAGGCCGCGATGCGCGGTTCGGGCTTCGGCGTCGCCGAGCCCTCGACATACATATTCTCGGCGGAGTCGACCAGATAGCCGAAGCCGACGGCGTCCGGCGTCGAGATGGTCATGCGTTCCCCCCTCGTATTGGTTCGACGGCGACGCTTGGTCCGGCATGCCGAAAAGGTCGCCTTCCATTCACCATGCCATGGGGGACTCGGCCGAACAACATATCCAGGAGGCGCATGTCAGCGCCGCCGCGCGCCTCAAGCCCCCTTTTCCCGCAGCGTCTTGGCCAGGGTGACGTAGTCGGTCTTGCCCGAGCCGAGCATGGGGATCGCGTCGAGCGCGACCACCGAGGCCGGCGCCATGATGGCGGAGGCGCCCTTGATCTTCATCCAGGCGTCGACCTCCGACTTGGTCGCGCCGACGTGGGTGGTGGCGAGGATGACGCGCTCGCCGCGCTTGGGGTCGGGCGCCGCGACGCAGGCGATCGTGTCGTCCGGCCACAGCCCCCACAGCATGTCCTCGATCGCGCCGAGCGAGATCAGTTCGCCGGCGAGCTTGGCGAAGCGCTTGGCCCGGCCCTTGATCGCCACGAAGCCCTCGGCGTCGATCGCGACGATGTCGCCGGTGTCGTGCCAGCCGCCCGGCGGCGGCTCGAGTTCGCCCGGATTGTCGGCGCGGTAGTAGCCGGCCATGATGTTCGGGCCTTTGACGAACAGGCGTCCGCCGACGTCGATTCCGGGCACCGGGTCGATCCGCGTCGTGATGTGCGGCAGCAGCCGTCCGACCGTGCCGGGCTTGTTGAACATCGGCGCGTTGACCGCGAGCACCGGGGCCGCCTCGGTCACGCCGTAGCCCTCGTAGAGCGCGACGCCGAACCGCTCCTTGTACACCCGGCGCGTCTCCGGCTTGACCGCCTCGGCGCCGGCGATCACGTAGCGCAGCGAGCGAAAGCCGTTCGGGTCGGCGCTGCGCGCATAGCCGGTGAGGAACGTGTCGGTGCCGAACAGCACCGTCGCGCCGACCCGGTCGATCAGTTCCGGAATCTGCCGGTAGTGCAGGGGGGTTGGGTAGAGAAAGACCCGCATCGAGGTCATCAGCCCGAGCAGCGTTCCGCCGGTGAGGCCGAAGGCGTGGAACATCGGCAGCGGGTTGAAGCAGATGTCGGTGATCCTGAGGTCGTAGCGGGCGTCGACCTGGGCGACATTGGCGAGAATGTTGGCGTGCGACAGCGCGACGCCCTTCGGAACGCCCTCGGTGCCCGAGGTGAACAGCACCGCGGCGGGTTCGTCGGGCGCGGGTTCGGCGAGCGCCCGGCCGGCCGTCAGCGCAGCGACCAGCTTGTCCTTGCGCGTCGCCCCCGCGCGCACGTCCTCGAGCCAGACGATCTGCACCACCTTGGCGAGCGCTTCGACGAGCGCGCCGAGCTCGGCCTTCTCGATGAAGGCGCGCGAGGTCAGCACCAGCCGGATCTCGGCGGCCTGGCAGGCCCCCAGCAGATTGACCGGACCGGCGGTGAAATTTAGCATCGCCGCCACCCGGCCCGACGCCTGCAGCGCCATGAACGTCACCGCCATGGCGTTGGCGTTCGGCAGCATCAGCCCGACCGTCTCGCCGGGCGCCGTCAGCGCGGCGATCTTGCGCGCCAGCAAAGCCACGCCGATGCGGAACATCCGCATCGTCAGCGCGCCGGCGAGCGGGTCCTCGACCACGATCCGCTTGAGGCCGTGCCTGCGCGCCTGCTCCTCGAAGGCGGCGTGCAGGGTGCGGCGGATGTCGGTGGTCTCGAACACCGTGTCCGTCAGCAGATCGGCGAGCGCGACGCCCGCGGCCTTGCGGCGCGCCCGTCCGTCCGGCGCGCGCGGGACCGCGAGCCGCCGCGGCGGCAGCACGCTGACCTTGATCTTGGGGAACAGGCTGCGCCCGACATAAGACGGATCGAGCCGGGAGAATGCGGTCCGTTCCGCGCCCTCGATGCGGATCGGGGTCACCGGTGCGCCGGTCTTCTCGATCATCAGCGACAGCGCCTCGTAGTCGCGCATCACGACGGGCGTCAGCGTCGTCCGCCCCTCCGGGAACAGGGCGAGCGCCCGGCCCTTGCGCGCCTCGGCGACGAGCGCCCGCGCGGTCAGCGGCCGCGCCGGATCGAGCGGACGAATGGCGAGGACCTGCAGGAGCGGCGCGATGAGCCGCCGTCGCGCGGCGGCGCGGTCGACGGCGAGCAGCGGCGCCTCGTCCATGATCGCGGTGACGATCGCGGCGTCGAGGAACGACACGTGATTGACCGCGACGGCCGCGCACTCGCCGGGGCGCGGCAGGTTTTCGGCGCCGGCCACCTCCATCCGGTAGACGAGCCGCAGCACGAGACGGGCGAAGAAGGCGAGGGTGTGCGCCGGCAGGTTGCGGAAGACGTAGATCGCCGCCAGCACGTTGGCGAGGCCGAGAACCACCAGCGCGGCCGGTTCGCTCACGCCCGCCTTGAGGAGGATCATCGTGACGATCGAGCCCGCCACCATCATCAGGTAGTTCAGCGCGTTGACCGCGCCGACGACGCGCGCCCGGCGGTCTTCTCCCGCCCAGGCTTGGATGGCGGCGAAGATCGGCACCACGAACAGGCCCGCGGCGGCCGAGAACACGATGACCCCGGCCAGGCTCCACAGGTAGACCGTGCGGGCACCGATGCGGTCGGCGAGCTTGCCGGCGATGGGCCCGAGGACGGCCATGGCCAGGCTCGGCCCGGTCACCGCCCACGTGAGCACGCTGGCGGTCGAGCCGAGGTCCTTGGCGATGTCGGCCAGCGACACCGTGAGCACGGTGATGGTGAAGCTGGCGGTGAACACCCCGAGCAGCGAGGCCGCCAGCACCAGCCACGGGCCCTTGGGGCTTCCCTGGATGCGGCCGGCCGCCCGACGCTGCAGCACCAGGCTCCACGGCACGGCCACGATCGGGGTCGCCCCGGGCGGCTCGATGCCGACCTCGAGCTCGTCGTAGCGACCGGGCGGGTCGTCGAGCTCCGGGTCGCGGGTGGTCACGGCGGCGATGCTACCGATCGGTCACATCGCGGGCCCCGAAGGGTCGGGCCCCAGGAGCGCCGATGGTGAGGCGGCTCAGTTGGTGGTGAGGGTGACCGCGGAGCCGGGCTTGACCTGGCTGCCGATGGCCGGGCTGGCCCCGGTGACGGGCTTGCTCGGGTTGCCCTGTACGCCGCTCACGGTGAGGCCGAGGCCGGTGAGGATGGTCGTGGCGTCGGAGACCGACTTGCCGACGATCGAGGCGGGGATGGTGACGGGCTCCTTGCCGAGCGACACCTGCACGGTGACAACGCTGTCGCGGGCGACGGTGGAGCCGGCCGGCGGGTCGGTCTGGATGACCTGTCCTTGGGCGTAGGTGGGCGAGTAGGCCTCGGAGTAGGCCACCTTCAGCCCGAGCGCCTGGAGCTGGGCGGTGACCGCCTCCTTGGTGCCGCCCGCAAGGCCGCTGGGGATGGTCCGCGGGGCGGGCCCGTTGCTCACCCGCAGGCCGACCGTGGAGCCCTTGGGCACGATCGTGGGGGTTCCGTCGGCGTAGCCGAGCACGATGTCCTTCTGGATGTTCTCGTCGTACTCGCGGGTGACGTCGCCGACCTTGATGCCGATGCCGGCGAGCATCTGGGTGGCCTGGTCGATGCCGTTGCCACCCACGTCGGGAAGGGTCACCGGCGGCTGGCCCGACGACACGACGAGGGCGACGGCGTCGCCCTCCTTGAGCTTGGTGTCGGGCGGCGGGTCCTGACGGATGACGAGGCCGGCGGCCACCGTCTCGGACGACTCGGGTTGCAGGGTGACGACGAGGCCACGGCCCTCGAGCTGGGCCTGCACGTCGGCGGCCGACTGGCCGGCGAAGTCGGTGAGGGTGGTCTCCTGCGGGCGGCTGGCGACGTAGGCCGCGCCGGCGCCACCGGCGAGCAGGAGGACGAGGACGGCTGCGGCGACGAGCCACGGCCACTTGCGGCGCGGCGGGCGGGCGGAGTCGGCCTTCAGCACCTCGACGGGGAGGTCGTCGCCGCCGGCGGAGGCCATGACCGCCGCGGCGGCGGCCTCCTGCTTCTCGCGGCGCTTGCGGTCGGCCCGGCTCTCGGCCGCGAGATCGCGCTCGAGGGTGCGGGTGGGCGGCTGCACCTCGCCCTCTGTGACGATGGTGAGCCCGTTGGTGGTGGTGCCCGGGGGCGCCGTCATGATCTCGGGCTCGAAGTCGGCCCGCACCTGGCGCTCGGCCACGTAGAGGGTGGTCGGCTCCTTGGGGTCGAGCTCGGCACCGTCGAGCGTGGCGGTGCCGGCGAGCGGCAGGGCGGCCACGGGGCCGAGGTCGCCGGCGGCCATGAGCATGGTGGCGAACTCGCCGGCGTCGGGGCGATCGGCCGGGTCGGGCACGCCGGCCGCGGTGAGGGCCGGGACGAGGGGGCCGAGCTCGGGCGGCACCGGCACGGGCCGGTCGACGCGGGCCATCAGGGTGCCGAGGGTGGTGTCCGCCGCGAAGGGCACCTCGCCGCTCACCGACTCGATGAGCACGAGGGCGAGCGAGTAGACGTCGGAGCGCCCGTCGAGCGAGGCGCCCTGCGCCTGCTCGGGAGAGGCGTAGCGGGCGGTGCCGAGCACGGCACCGGCGGGCTCGGTCCAGGCGGCCTCGGCGAGGGCACGGGCCAGGCCGAAGTCGGCGATCCGCAGGCGGCCCTCGTCGTCGAAGAGCAGGTTGGCGGGCTTGATGTCGCGGTGGATCAGGCCCCGGCGGTGGGCGTAGTCGAGGGCCCGGGCGGCCTCGAGCCCGACCTGGCGGGCCTGGGCGTGGTCGAGGCGGTGGCCGGTGTCGAGCAGGCCCCGCAGCGAGCCGCCGCCGAGGAGCTCGGTGACCAGGTAGGGCACGTCGCCCTGGCCCCAGTCGTGCACCGCCATGATGTGCGGGTGGTTGAGGGCGGCGGCGTTGTGCGCCTCGGCCCGGAACCGCTTGAGGAACTGCGAGTCGTCGGCCAGCGCGTCGTGCAGCACCTTGACCGCGACGCGACGCCGGAGCACCACGTCGTCGGACAGGTACACCGTGGCGGACGCCCCGGTGCCGATCGGGGCGAGCAACCGGTAGCGACCACCCAGTACCTGACCGACCCGGTCGATCACGCGAGAGGGGGCCACCGCCCCAAGGTACAAGTTGCACCGGTGGAATTCGGGTACCCCGGGCGAAGATCCCGGAGCGCGATCGGCCCGACTGCCGTCGCGGCGGGCGGCGGGGGCACACTGGTGGCGTGAGCGACTCCCCCACCACCGCCGAGCCCCGCACGCGCCGCCTCCAGCCCCACCACGCGGTCTACGCGCTGCTCCTCGTGGTCGTCGCCGTGTCGATCTTCGTGCTGTTCAAGAAGTCGCAGACCAACGGCGTCAACGTGGCCGGCGGCTCCATCGAGCGGGTGATCCCCGCGCCGGGCTCGAAGATCCTCAGCCAGGACGAGATCGGCATCGACCTCGCCCCCGGCTACGAGGCCGAGCTGACCCTCAACGGCACGCCGATCCCGCTCGACGAGCTCACCGTGGTGCCCCAGCTCAACCAGGTGACGTTCAAGCAGACCGCCACCTCCGAGACCCAGCTGATCCCGGCCCAGCAGAACTGCGTGATCGCCACCTACTGGCCGTCGGCCTCGGGCAAGAGCCAGTCGAGCAACTACTCCTGGTGCTTCTCGGTCCTGTAGCCGGCTGACGGGTCAGGCGCGGCGGCTCTTGATCGCCCGCCACACCACCAGCACGATCACCGCGCCCAGGATCGAGCCGATGAGGCCCGACGGGCGGATCTTCAGGCCGTCCCCCGCGATGAGGCTGGCCAGCAGGCCGCCGACGAACGAGCCGGCGACGCCGGCGACGAGGACCTCGGTCCAGTTCCGCGGGTACATGCCGCCGCCGAGGATGGCGTTGGCGAGGTAGCCGGCGATGCAGCCGAGCCCGACGATGGCGAAGATCAGCATTGGTGTCTCAGCTCTCTGCGAGGAGGCGGTCGAGCTCGGCCATGGCCGGAGCGTGGTCGTCCTCGACGAGGATGCCCGTGATGCCCAGCGCCTCGGCGGCGGCGATGTTGCCAGGGGCGTCGTCGAGGAACACGGAGCGCTCGGCGGCGACGCCGAGCTGGTCGAGGCACATCTGGTAGATCCGCGGGTCGGGCTTGCGGATGCCGACGGCGGAGGAGTCGACGATGACCTCGAACATGTCGTCGACGGGGATCATCGCCCGCCAGCCGTCGGAGAACTCCTTGATGTTGTTGGTGATCAGCCCGGTGCGGTAACCGGCCCGGCGGATCTCGATGGCCTTGTCGACCATGTCGGTGCGCACGCCGCTGCCACCCATGGAGCCGAACATCTCCGACAGCTCGATGTCGAGCCCCTCCTCGGCGGCGACGGCCTTGATCTGCTCGGCCGCCGCCATCAGGGCGATCTCACCGCGCTCGAGCTGGTGCCACGGGTGGTCGGTGTCCTGGTCGTAGGGGCCGAAGACCACGCGCACGCCCTGCAACGGGTCGAGCCCCTTCGACTCGTGCCAGGCGTGGATGCCCGTGAACGGTGACGCGGTGAACACGCCTCCGAAGTCGAAGATGACTGCCTCGATGCTCAACGGGTCCCCCTGGGTGCCGGCCTACGGGCCGAGAACCTAGCCCTCGGCGGGTGCGTCGCCGGCCGGGACGGCACCGGGCGGCAGCTCGCCGGTGTCGAGCAGGTGGCGGAAGCCGACCTCGTCGAGGATCGGCACGCCGAGGTCCTCGGCCTTGGTGAGCTTCGAGGCACCGGGCTCGTTGCCGACCACGACCGCGGTGGTCTTCTTCGAGACCGAGCCGGGCGACTTGCCGCCCCGGCCCTTGATGGCGGCCTCGGCCTCGTCGCGGGTGAAGCCGTCGAGCGTGCCGGTGACGACCACCGAGAGCCCGACCAGGTTCTGGGGCAGCTCGGGGGCGTCGGGCCCGACCATGTTGACGCCGGCGTCGCGCAGCTTCTGCACGACCGCCCGGTTCGAGTCGTCGGCGAACCACTCGCGCACCGCCGACGCGATGGTGGGGCCCACCCCCTCGACCGCGGCGAGCTCCTCCTCGGTGGCGGCCTCGATGCGGTCGAGGTGGCCGAAGTGCGTGGCGAGGGCCACCGACGCGGCGGGGCCCATGTGGCGCACGTTCAGCCCCACCAGCAGCTTGGCGAGGGGTTGCTCGCGCGAGGCGTCGATGGCCGACAGCAGGTTGTTGATGGAGACCTCGCCGAAGCCCTCGATGCCGGAGAGCTGCTCGGCGGTGAGCGAGTAGACGTCGGCGACGTCGGCCACGAGGCCCATCTGGCAGAACAGCCGGACCCGCTGCTCGCCGAGGCCCTCGATGTCCATGGCGCCGCGCGAGGCGAAGTGCTCGATGGTGCCGGCGACTCGCGCGGGGCACGAGATGTTGGGGCAGCGGGTGTCGGCCTCGCCCTCCGGGCGCACCAGCGCGTGACCGCACACCGGGCACTCGGTGGGGAAGACCCACTCGGGCAGGCCCTTCGGGCGCTCGGCCAGCACCGGGCCGACGATCTCGGGGATGACGTCGCCGGCCTTGCGCACGATGACGGTGTCGCCGGGGCGGACGTCCTTGGCCTTGACCTGGTCCTGGTTGTGCAGGGTGGCCACGCCCACGGTGGAGCCGCCGACGAAGACGGGCTCGAGGCGGCCGAACGGCGTGGCCCGGCCCGTGCGCCCGACCGACACCATGATGTCGAGCAGCTTGGTGGTGCGCTCCTCGGGCGGGAACTTGTAGGCGATCGCCCAGCGGGGGGCCTTGGACGTGAAGCCGAGCTCCCGCTGGAGGGCGAGGTCGTCGACCTTCAGCACCACGCCGTCGATCTCGTAGGCGAGGTCGTGCCGGCGGTCCTGCCAGCCCCGGCAGTGGGCGTCGGCGGCGGCGAGCCCGTCGAGCACGGTGACCTCCGGATTCACCGGGAACCCGAGCGAGGCGAGGAACTCGAAGGTCTCGTGGTGCGCGGTGAGCGTGGGGCCTCCCTCGACCTCGCCGAGCTGGTAGCTCCAGAAGGCGAGCTCGCGCGAGGCGGTGATCGACGGGTCCTTCTGGCGCAGCGAGCCGGCGGCGGTGTTGCGGGGGTTGGCGTAGGTGCGCAGGCCGGCCTCGACCTGGGCCCGGTTCAGCGCCTCGAACACGGCGATCGGCATGTAGATCTCGCCGCGCACCTCGAGCACCTCGGGCGCACCCTTCGGCAGGGTGTGCGGGATCACGGAGATGGTGCGGACGTTGGCGGTGACGTCCTCGCCGATGCGGCCGTCGCCGCGGGTGGCGGCCTGCACGAGGGTGCCGCCCTCGTAGCGCAGCGACATGGCCAGGCCGTCGATCTTGAGCTCGGCGACGAGGCCCACCGAGCCGCCGCTCTCGCCGAGGTCGGCCAGGCGTCGGGCAAGGCGACCGCCCCACGCGTCGAGCTCCTCGGCGCTGAAGGCGTTGTCGAGGCTCATCATCGGCACCCGGTGGACGACGGGAGCGAACGCCGTGCTGGCCGAGCCGCTGACCACCTGGGTGGGCGAGTCGGGGGTGATGAGCTCGGGGAACTGCTCCTCGAGCTGCTGCAGCTCGCGGACGAGCGCGTCGTAGTCGGCGTCGGGGATCTCGGGCGCGTCGTCGAGGTAGTAGGCGTCGTTGTGGCGGCGGATCGTGGCCCTGAGCTGCTCGACGCGCTCGGCCGGCTCGAGGTCGGTCACGGCCCGCACACTACCGACGCCCTGTGACAGCCCGGCCCCCGTCCCGCGGCGTGTTGGTAGGGGTAGCCCCACCTGGAGGACACCGGGCCGCTCCATGGCCGGGCGGTGGGGGCGTGCGTAGCGTGACCCCCGTGCTCCGGCGACTGATCGACCCCTGGCGCCACGCCTCGACGTGGTGGGCCCTCGGCCACAGCGCCCTGAGCCTGCCCCTCGGCGTCGTGGCGTTCGTCGTGGTCGTCACCCTCGCCGCCACGTCGGTCGGCCTGCTCATCACGTTCCCCCTGGCCATCCCGGTCGTGTGGCTCCTGTTCGTCGCCGGTCGGGCCATCGGCCGCCTCGAGCGGGCCCGGGCCGCGGCGCTGCTCGACATGGCGCTGCCCGACCCGGTGCGCCCACTCCCCGAGGGCTCGTGGTGGTCGCACTGGAAGGCCCGGTTCCGCGACCGGGCCCGCTGGAAGGAGCTGGCCCACGGGCTGGTGCTGCTCCCCCTCGGACTGCTGACGGCCCTCGTCGTGATGCTGGCGTGGGGCGGGTCGGCGGCCTTCGTCGCCCTCCCCCTCTACGTCGACCACCTCCCCGGCGGCACGGCCAAGTTCTGGCTCCTCGAGGTCGGCGGCGGCCCCGGGGCCCTCGTCCTGGCCGTGGTCGGCGTCGTCGGGCTCGCCCTCGTGGCCCCCTGGGCCACCGTGCTGATGGGGCGCCTCTCCGCCGTGGAGGCCCGCTGGCTGCTCGGGCCCCGGCCCGGCTCCGACCTCGAGGCCCGGGTCACCGAGCTCGAGACCAGCCGCACCGCAGCGGTCGACAGCGCGGAGGCCGAGCGCCGCCGCATCGAGCGCGACCTCCACGACGGCGCCCAGCAACGGTTGGTGGCCCTGGCCGTCACCCTCGGCGAGGCCCGCGAGCGCATGGGCGACGACCCCGAGGCGGGCCGGGAGCTTGTCGAGCAGTCGCACGAGGAGGCCAAGGCCGCCCTCAAGGAGATCCGCGACCTCGTGCGCGGCATCCACCCCGTGATCCTCGAGGACCGCGGCCTCGACGCCGCCCTGTCCGCGGTCGTCGCCCGCTCGCCCGTGCCCGTCGAGCTCGACGTGCAGGTGGCGGTGCGCCCACCCGCTCCCGTCGAGAGCGCCGCCTACTTCGTGGTGGCCGAGGCGCTCACCAACGTGGCCCGCCACGCCGACGCGACCCGGGCGTGGGTCACCCTCGCCCGCCAGAGCGACCGCCTCCTCGTCGAGGTCCGCGACGACGGCCGCGGCGGGGCCGACCCCGCAGCCGGCACCGGGCTGGCCGGGCTGCGCGACCGGGTCACCGCCCTGGGCGGGTGGATGCACGTCGTCAGCCCCACCGGCGGGCCGACCACCCTCACCGTGGAGCTGCCGTGCGGATCGTGATCGCCGAGGACTCCGTCCTCCTCCGGGCCGGGCTCACCCGCCTCCTCGTCGATGCCGGCGAGGAGGTCGTGGCTTCCGTCGGCGACGCCGACGAGCTGCGGCGCGTCGTCGAGCTGCACCAGCCCGACCTGTGCGTGGTCGACGTGCGCATGCCGCCGACCCACACCGACGACGGCCTGCGGGCCGCGCTCGAGATCCGCCGGCAGTGGCCCTCGGTCGGCATCCTCGTGCTCTCGCAGTACGTCGAGGAGCGCTACGCCACCGAGCTGCTCGCCGTCGACACCGCCGGGCTCGGCTACCTGCTCAAGGACCGGGTCGCCGACGTCGCCGACTTCCTCTCCGACGTGCGGCGGGTCGGGGCCGGCGGCACCGCGCTCGACCCCGAGGTCGTGGCCCAGCTGCTCGCCCGCTCGGGCCGCGGCAGCGCCCTCGACCGGCTCTCGCCGCGCGAGCGGGAGGTGCTCGGCCTCATGGCCGAGGGCCGGTCGAACCAGGCCATCGCCGCCGCGCTCGTCGTGAGCGACGGCGCCGTCGAGAAGCACGTCTCCAACATCTTCACCAAGCTCGACCTGCTCCCCGCCGACGGGGACAACCGCCGCGTCCTGGCCGTCCTGCGCTGGCTCGACTCCTGAGGAGCACCATGACCGCAACGCTCCCCGCGCCTCCCCCTCCCCCCCCACCTCGCCGCGAACCGCCCCGCCCCCTCCT
>CAMFLJ010000092.1 GCA_945957335.1 uncultured Actinomycetes bacterium
TTGCCGCAGAAATCCGCGCCTTCGCCGCCTCCCGCACCGCCGCTGCCGAAGAGCCGCAGCGAGCCCAGGCGCACACCCTCGGCCGCGGCCGTCTCGGTGAGGTCCTGCAGGAAGGTCGTGGCCGCCAGCGTGTACGAGCAGCGGTGCTGCTGGACCAGCTGGAGCGCGGTCTCGGCGTCCCAGCGGTCCTGCAGCACCAGGGGCAGGCCGTGGTGCAGGGCGAAGCGCAGCCCGTAGTTGAAGCCGGTCGAGTGGCCCACCGGGGAGGGCATCCACACCACGTCGTCGTCGGTGAGCCCCAGGTCGTGGTGGGCGATGCGCACGCTGAACCCGGCGGTCTGCTCGGTGTGCATGATCGCCTTGGGCTGGGCCTCGGTGCCCGAGGTGAAGATCAGCTCGCTCACCGCGGCGGCGTCCCGGTCGCCCAGGCGCGCCCCGGCGTCGCCCGAGGCGAGCAGCGCGGCGTAGGCGACGGCCGGCTCGGCCACGCCGGCACCGTCGTCGAGCACCACGTTCAGCGGAGCGACGCCGGAGGCCGCCACCACGTCGGCCACGAGCGCCGGGTGGTCGCACCCCCGGAAGTGGCCGGGCGTGAAGATGGCCGCCGGTCGGGCGGTGGTGAAGACGTGCCCGAGCTCGCGCTCGCGGTAGTTCGGCAGCAGTGGGTTGATCACCGCGCCGAGCGACAGCACGGCGACGGCGACCACCACCGTCTCGTAGTGGTTCGGGAGCTGCACCGAGACGACGTCGCCCTCGCCCACGCCGCGGGTGCGCAGGGCGTCGGCCAGGCGCGCCGCGTCGGCGACCAGCTCCGCGTAGGTGGCGGTGCGGGCCTCGTCGACGACGGCGAGGTCACCGGGGCGCTCGGCGGCGTGGTGCGCGACCCGGCCCGGGAGGGTCTGGCCGTCCCACCACCCCGCGTCGAGGTAGGCCTGGCGCCGCTCGGCCGTGGTGACGACGTCGACGAGCCCCTCGGCCCCCATTGCGCTCCCCCTCGTGCGGCCCGGCGCGTCGGGCGCGCTCAGCGGCCGAAACCGTAGAGGCGCTGCGCGTTGCCCGCGAGGATCAGCTGCTTGTCGTCCTGGCTGAGGCCGGACATCGACGACTGGATGACCCGCCACGAGTGCGGCCAGTCGGCGCTGATGTGCGGGTAGTCGTTCGACCACAGCACCCGCTCGGCGCCCATGTACTCGAGGTTGCGCAGGCCGAAGGTGTCGGTCATGTAGCCGAAGTGGAAGTGCCGGCTGATGTACTCGCTCGGGAGCTGCTGGAGGCCGAAGCGGCTGACCGGGTCGAGGCGCAGGTAGTTGTTGTCGATCTGCTCCTTGACGTACGGCACCCACCCGAAGTCGGTCTCGGCGAAGAAGACGTTGAGCTCGGGGAAGCGATCGAAGACGCCGGCGAAGACCATCTCGATCATGCGGTTCGGGGCGTCGAAGAAGCGGCCGTAGCCGGGGAGCTTGGCCTTGTGGGCGGCCGGCATCGACTGGGTCATCGAGACGTGGATGTTGAGGGTGATGCCACGCTCGGCGAGGGCGCCGAAGAGCTTGTCGTCCTCGGGGGCGATGGCGAGGTCGCCGTGGGGCCAGCAGCCGAGCATCACGGTGCGCATGCCGGGCCGCTCGCACACCCGCTCGAGCTCGGCCACGGCCTCCTCGACACCACGGTTGGGGAGGATGGCGACGCCGCAGAGGCGCTCGGGGGCGTACCCGACGAACTCGGAGAGCCAGTCGTTGTAGGCCCGGATCATCGTCAGGTGGTAGTCGGTGTCCTTGTTGGCGATGATGGCGCCGGAGAGGCGGGGCGTCGGGTAGAGGACCTCGGCGTCCACGCCGTCACGGTCCATCTCCTCGAGGCGGGCGGCGGGCTCGTAGCCGCCCTTGCGGATGTCCTCGAAGCGCACCCAGCCCTTCATGTCCTCGGGCTCCATGCCGGCGCAGGCGTTCATGCCGAAGTTGATCGGGTCCTTCACGCCCTCGATCACCCAGGCGTCGCCCTCCTCGAAGTGCTCGATGCGCGGGGCGCGGTCCTTCATGGCGGCGGGCACGCGGTCGACCCAGACGTCGGGAGACTCGTTCACGTGGCCGTCGCCCGAGATGAGGCGGTAGGTGCGGCCCTTCGACTCGTTCGCCATGGGAGATCCCCTGTTCGTCGGCTCGGTGGAGCGGTGATCGGTGGCGGCTCGGTCCCCCCGGCCGCCCTCTAGGACAATCATTGTAAGGATAGAGCCGGACCCCGTCCAGTCGGGCGGTGAGCCGGCGTCCTCCTTTTTGGTCGCAATCCTTTATGTGATAGAGACAATGGCGATGTCGGCCACGGTCGACGTCCGACGGGTCGCCCCCGCGGCCCGCACCACATCAGGGGGAAACCACGTGAAGTTCAGTTCCACGCGCCCTCGCGCGGTCGCGGTCGTGCTGGCCCTGGCCCTCGCCGCCACCGCGTGCGGCAGCGGGCGCAGCTCCGGCAGCGACGACGGCAGCAGCAGCGGCACGCCCACGACGGCAGCCGCGACGAGCACCGACTTCGGCACGCTCGCCTCGCCCTGCGGCCCGGCCTCCGGCACCAACGGCGCCACGGACCAGGGCGTCACCGCCGACAGCATCGCCGTCGGGTACGGCGACGACGCCGGCTACCAGGGCTCGCCCGGCCTCAACCACCAGATCAGCGACGCCATGAAGTCGATGATCGACTGGTGCAACGAGCAGGGCGGCGTGAACGGCCGCAAGGTCGTCGGCCACTACTACGACGCCAAGATCACCGAGACCGCCAACGTGGTCGCCGAGGCCTGCAAGCAGGACTTCATGCTGGTCGGCTCGGGCTGGGCCCTGGCCGCCGGCGGCGAGACCGCCCGCCTGGGCTGCAAGCTCCCGGCGGTGCCCGCCCTGGTCGGCGGCTCCGAGCTCGGCATGGCCCCGCTCATGGTGACGCCGGTGCCGACGGTCATCGACTACAACGTCGTCCAGGTCGCCGCGGCGCTCGCCAGGGCCTACCCGGAGCAGGTCAAGAAGGCCGCCGTGATGGTGCCGCCGCTGCCCGCCTCCGTCGAGACCGTCGAGAAGGTCGAGAACACCTACCCGGACGAGGGCTGGAGCTTCCTCGACCAGTGCAAGCAGCAGTACGCCCTCACCGGTGAGGCCGACTGGAAGCCGTTCGTGCAGAAGCTGAAGGAGTGCGGGGCCGAGGTCGTCGTGTTCTCCGGCGGCAACCCGAACTTCCAGAACGTGCTCGATGCCGCGGCGCAGATCGAGTACAAGCCGATCTGGCTGGTCGAGTCGAACTTCTACGACCAGGCCTTCGCCGACTGGAACTCCAGCGGCAACGCCGACAACGTCTACCTCCGCTTCGCCTTCGTGCCCTTCGGCCAGGCCCAGCCGGGCTCGGCCACCGAGGCCTACCTGAACCTGGTGAAGGCCCACGGCGGCGACACGTCGCTGCTCGGCGCCCAGGCCGCCTCCGCCTTCCTGCTGTGGGCCACCGCGGCCAAGCAGTGCGGTGCCGACCTGACCCGCGACTGCGCCATGGAGAAGCTGAAGGCGATCCACTCGTGGACGGGTGGCGGCCTGCACGCCGACATGGACCCGGGTGGAAACCTCCCCGCGCCGTGCGGTCTCGTGCTCAAGATGGAGGGCACGAAGTTCATCCAGTGGGACCCGGCGAAGGAGAACGAGTTCGCCTGCGACCCGAGCTACCTGGTGAAGGTCGACCCGCCCGTCGAGGCGCAGGCCGCCCTGAACCTCGGCCCGGACCGCATCACCACCAAGAACGGCACCGGCAAGTAGCCGGTCCGCAGCGACGAGCGAGGAGGGGGCCATGAGCCTCGACGGGAAGGTGGCCGTGGTCAGCGCGGCGGGGGCGGGCATCGGTGCCGCCACCGCCGCCCTCCTCGCCCGCTCGGGTTGCACGGTCGTCGGGGTCGACCTCGACGGCGACGCGCTCGACGAGCAGCGCCGGGCGCTCGGCGACGGCGACAGGGGTGGTGCGTTCCACCCCGTCGTCGCCGACGTGAGCGACGCCGAGTCGGTGCAGGCGGCGATCGACGAGGCCGTGCGCCTCGGCGGGCGGATCGACGTGCTCGCCAACATCGCCGGCGGGAGCCGCCCCGGCCAGGACATGGTCGAGCTCGATCCCGCCGAGTGGGACCGCCTGGTGCAGGTCAACCTCACCAGCGTCTTCCTCATGTGCCGGGCGGTCATCCCGGTCATGCGCACCGGTGGCGGCGGATCGATCGTGAACGTGTCGTCGGGCGCCGGGCTGCGGGGCATGCACCGCAACCCGGCCTACGTGGCCGCCAAGGCGGGCGTCGTCGCCCTCACCCGGGCCATGGCGCTCGACCACGGCCCCGAGGGCATCCGCACCAACTGCGTGGCCCCCGGCCCGGTGGCCACCCCGCTGATGCGCCGCAACCGCACCCCGCAGCAGATCGAGATGCTGGCCCGCGACGTCTCGGTGCTGGGCCGGCTCGGCGAGCCCGAGGAGCTGGCCGAGGTCATCGTGTGGCTGGCCGACGACGCCTCGTCGTACGTGCTGGGCCAGACCATCGAGGTCGACGGAGGCGTCGCCTCCGTCGTCTGACCCGTCGAGAGCTGGACTCGTTGCCACATGTGCGCCCACGGCGCGCTAAGGGCAACCGGTCGGTCGGGGTCAGTGGGTGTGGGCGTGCTCGTGGCCGTGATCGTGATCGTGGTCGTGGGTGTGGCCGGCCTTGGCCAGGCGGCGCAGCGGCGGCTCGGTGCGCGGCGGCTGCTTGCGGGGCGGCAGGGTGCCGAGCAGCTCGGCGGTGACCTCGGTGATGCGGGCCACCGCGGCCTCGAAGGCCTCCTCGGTGGCGGCCGAGGTCTTCTGGACCCCGCTCACCTTGCGGACGTACTGGCGGGCGGCGGCCTCGATCTCGTCCGGCGTGGCCGCCGGCTCGAGGCCCCGCAACGTGGTGATGTTCCGGCACATGCGGTCGATGGTGCCACCACCGCCCGCGATCCGCTCCCCCGTTCAGAACATCGCGTTGCGGTGGGTGCCGCCGTCGACGGGGATCATCGTGCCCGAGAGGTACGAGCTGTCGGGGCCGGCGAGGAAGGCGATGGCGGCTGCGAACTCGTCGTAGGCACCGACCCGACCGAGGTGGGTGGCGGCGTCGAGCACGGCCTGGCGGTCGGGCGTGCGCACCGGGTGGGGCGCGTTGCACACGACGATGCCGTTGACGCCGACGCCCTGGGGACCGACCTCCTTGGCGAGGGAGGCCACCAGCGTGTGCAGCCCGGCCTTGCCCACCGCGTAGCCGGCGCCGTTGCGCTGGCCGGTGTCGGCGACGATCGACGAGACGCACACGATGCGCCCCCGGCCGGCGGCGAGCATGCGGGGCAGCACCGCACGCGAGCAGATGTAGGCCGACACCAGGTTGAGGCGCAGGAACGCCTCGAACTGGGCGGTGGGGGTGTCGAGCACCGACGCCCACTGCGGGGCCGACGCGGCGTCGGTGCCCGCCGGCTGGTCGGATGCCCACATCGCCCCGGGCGGCGCACCACCGGCGTTGTTCACGAGGATGTCGACCGGCCCGAGCTGGTCGGCCGCGGCGGCCACCACGGCCGTGACGGCGGCCTCGTCGGTGACGTCGGCGGGACCGGCCATGGCGGTGATGCCGAGCGCTGCGAGCTCGGCCACGGCCTGCTCGGCCAGCGCCGGGTCGACGTCGTTCACGACCACGGCGGCGCCGTCGCGCCCGAGCCGCTCGACGGTCGCCCGGCCGATGCCGTGCCCGGCGCCGGTGACCAGCGCGACGCGCCCGGCCAGCGGCCCCTCCGCGCTCACGACTGGAAGAGCGGGTTGCGGGCGTTCTCGGAGAAGACCGTCATCTTCGCGACGCGCCAGGCGCCGTCGTCGCACTTGCGCATCTCGAAGATGTAGCCACCCTCGTGCTGGCCGCGGACGAACGTGTCGTCGGCGTCGCTCGAGGCCACCAGGCTGTAGGCGGCGCAGGCCCAGCCCTTGGTGCCACTGGGGTCGAGGCGCACGAAGTCGCCCACGATGAGGTGGCGCAGCTCGTAGGTGTTGATGCGCGACGCCGGCGGCGCGGCACCGTCGCCCGTGTTGGGCAGGGCCGGTGCCTCGTAGAGCGGGCGGAGCTGGTCCTTGCCCTTCACGTTCTCGGTGAGCGTGCCCGCCAGCTCGCGCTCGATGTCGTCGGTGTAGTGCTCGAAGAGGTCGTCCCAGCGACGGGCGTCGCACAGGTACCCGTAGCCCATCAGCACATGGCGGATGGCCTCGCGATCCTCGATGGCCTGCACCCGCTCCTCGAGCGTGGCTCGTGGCGGCTCGGGCTTCTGGAAGATCTCGATGATCCTGGCCAGCTCGGCGTCCTGCACGGCAGACTCCCCCCTCGTCGACCGGTCCCCTCGACCGGTCGTTCTCTCTAAGATTGCAAGGATAGCGGCGGGCCGGCCACCGGATTCCCGCCGCCCCCGCACGTCCTTCCCCGACCACTGGAGACCCCGTGACCATCCCCCATCCCGTCCCTCCCGCCCAGCTGTTCGACCTCACGGGCAAGCGGGCGCTGGTCACCGGGGCGTCGTCGGGGCTGGGCCGCCGGATGGCGATGGTGCTGGCCGAGGCGGGCGCCACCGTGGCCGTCACCGCCCGCCGGGCCGAGCGCCTCCAGGAGCTGGCCGACGAGAGCTCGTCGATCGTCCCGGTGCCGGCCGACCTCGCCGTGGCGTCCGACCGGGAGGCGCTCGTCGCCACCGTCGAGGAGCGCCTCGGCGGCATCGACATCCTCGTGAACAACGCCGGCATCGCCGACCCCAAGCCGATCGAGCAGGAGACGATCGACGACTTCATGCACATGATCGAGGTCAACCTCGTCTCCGCCTGGCACCTCAGCAAGCTGGCCGGCGTGGGCATGGTCGAGCGCCGCCACGGCTCGATCGTGAACATCGCCTCGATCATCGGCCTCGTGGCCGCCACGCCGGTGAAGCAGACCGGCTACCCCGCGGCCAAGGGTGGCCTCGTGACCCTCACCAAGGAGATGGCCGTCCAGTGGGCCCGCAAGGGCGTGCGCGTGAACGCCATCTGCCCCGGCTGGTTCGAGACCGAGATGACCCACGACCTCGTGGGCACCGAGAAGGGCGACGACTTCATCGGCTCGAACACGCCGCTGCAGCGCGCCGGCCAGGTCCACGAGATGGACGGCGCCCTGCTGCTGCTCGCCTCGGACGCCGGGTCGTTCATGACCGGTTCGGTGGTGATGGTCGACGGCGGCTGGACCGCCCGCTGACGGCGCGAGCCCTCAGCGGTCGGCGGTGAGGATCATGGCGCTGCCGTCCATGAGGGCCCCGCTGGTGACCGCGCAGACCTCGTGGCGGGGCGACTGGCGCTCGCCGCCACGGCCCTGCACCTGAAGGGCCGCCTCGGCCACCGTGTTCATGCCGTGGAGGTAGCCCTCCGACAGGAGGCCGCCGTGGGTGTTCACCGGCAGTGAGCCGCCCAGGCCGGTGGCGCCCGAGCGGAACAGCTCGCCGGCGGCGCCGCGCTCGGCCAGGCCCAAGCCCTCGACTCCCATCAGCACGGTGGTGGTGAAGCAGTCGTAGATCTCGGCCACGTCGACGTCGGCCGGGGTCACGCCCGCCCGACCGAACAGGTCGTCGCGCAGGAAGCTCGTGTAGTTGCGGGAGTAGTCGTCCCACAGCAGGTGGTCACCGATGTCGAGGCCGGGCCGGGGACCGCCCCGGTAGGTGCCGCTCGCCACCACGGCCGGCGGGTGGCGCAGGTCGCGGGCCTGGTCGAGGGCGCTCACGAGCACCGCGCAGGCGCCGTCGACCTCGACCGTGCAGTCGGCGCCGCGGTAGGGCTCGGCCACGTAGGGGGCGGCGAGGTAGTCGTCGACGGTGAGCGGCTCGCGCCGGTAGGCCCGCTCGTTGAGCCCGGCCCAGTCGCGCTGGCTCACCGCCACGGCCGCCGTGTCGAGCTCGCCCTGGCCGGTGTCGTGGAGGAACCGCTGGCCGAACATGCCGACGTACATCAGGTAGGCGTCGTAGCCGAGCGGGTAGCGGAACTGGCCACCCATGCCCGAGAACTCCATGGTGCCGACGCGGGGGCCGGAGCGGCCGTTGAGCGCGCGGAACACGAGGACGTGGTCGGCCTGGCCGGTGGCGATGGCCGCCGCCGCCTGGGTGACGAGGTGGCACGGCGCCTGGCCACCGAGGTCGATGTCGAGTGAGAACCGCAGTTGGGGCAGCGCCAGCGTGGTGGCCACCGCCTGGGTGGGCACGGAGTCGTGCATCACCGCGAAGCTGGCGATGCCGTCGACGGCGGTGCGCTCCACCCCGGCATCCGCGATCGCCGTCCGGCACGCCTCGGTGGCGAGCTCGAGCACGGTTCGTCCCGAGTTGCGGGAGAGCTCGGTGTAGCCGACGCCGGTGACGGCAGCCTGTCGGAGCGCCACCTCAGCGGCCTTCGAGGAGCTCGGCGGACACGACCGAGACGGTGTCGACCGACTCGCCCCAGCCCGGCTCCTCGCTGGCGTAGTGCGCCCGGGCCACCAGCTCGGCGCCGCGCACGTCGCCCTTCTCGATGCGGGCGTAGAGCTTCTCGTGCTCGCGGGCGCTGGCCTTGCGGGCGGCGAGGTCGGAGAACGCGCCGTGCTGCTCGATGCTGCGGGCCATGTGGTCGACGTGCACGGTCCACAGCGACTCGAGCGCACCGACCACGAGGGCCATCGGCTCGTTGCCGCAGTGGGCCACGAGGTCGAGGTGGAACTGGCGGGCCAGGCCCGTGTAGGCGGCGGGGTCGTCGAGGGCGGCCTCGGCGGCGTCGAGCGTGGCGCGCAGCACCGGCAGGACGGTGTCGGCGCGGTCGGGGCGGGCGGCGCAGGCGGCCGCGCACGCCGGCTCGAACGAGGTGACGGCCTCGAGCACCTGGCCGAGCGACGAGCCACGCGACTGCAGGACCAGCCCCATCATGTAGACGACCTTCGACGCCTGCGGGGCGTGGACCACGGCACCGCCGACGTTGCCGCGCTGCACGGTGATGAGGCCCTCGGTCTCGAGGATCCGCAGCGCCTCGCGGATGGGTGGCAGGCTGACGCCGAACTCCTCGAGCAGCTCGTCCTGCTTGGGGAGCATCGAACCGTCGGGCAGCTCACCGGAGAGGATGCGCGAGCGGAGGGCGCTGGCCACCATCTCGGCCAGGCGGGGCTGGCGCAGCTGGTGGCGGGCATGGCTCGTGGCGGGGGTGCCCGTCGAAGGGCTCCCCGTCGAAGGGGTGGCGGCGCTCATCACTTCTAAGATTATGACGATGACGTCCTCAGCGCTCACCCCGTCCGTCTTCGTGATCAGCATCACCCCGTTCGACGAGGCCGGTGCGCTCGACGAGGCCGCCCTCCGCGCCCACCTCGACCGCATGGCCGACGCCGGGGTCGGCGTCTACCTGGGCGGCGGCGGCAGCGGCGAGGGCTTCACGCTCTCCGACGCCGAGGCCCGGCGGGTGCTCGAGGTGGGCGTCGACCAGATCGGCGGCCGGGTGCCGGTGCGGGGCATGGGCATCGAGCCACGCACGGCCCAGCAGATGATCGACTACATCGCGGTCGCCGCGGCGGCCGGTGTCGACGCCGCGCAGATCTACTCGCTCGACCCGGGCCACGGCCACCGCCCCACGCCGGCCGAGATCGAGGCCTACCTGCGGGCCGTGCTGGAGAGCACCGACCTGCCGTGCGTCGTCTCTTCGCACCAGTCGGTGGGCTACAAGATCTCGGCCCGGCTGCTCGCCCGCCTGGCCGACGAGCACCCCCACCTGATCGGCGTGAACTGCAGCCACGGCGACATCGGCGCCGTGGTCGAGCTGAGCGCGGCGGTCGGCGGTCGCCTGTCGATCCACGTCGGCGGGCCCATGCAGGCCCTGTCGTGCCTCGCCCTCGGCGGCCAGGGCTACCTCACCTCGGAGGCCAACCTGGCGCCCCGCCTGTGCCGCTCGGTGATCGACGCCTACGAGCGCGGCGACCTCGCCACCACGTTCTCCGCCTTCGCCGAGGTCGTGCGCCTGTCGGGCCTGCTCTACGGCCACGGTGGCATCCGGGCCACCAAGGCGGTGCTCGACCGCCTCGGCCTGCCCGCCGGGCCCGTGCGCCCCCCGCAGCTCGGCGTCTCGCCCGAGGTCGTCGACCAGGTGCTCGCCCACCTCGACGCCGCCGGCGTGCCCGCCATCGAGGGCTGGAGCGCCTGAGCCCGCTCACGGCCCGACCGCGCCGAGTGCCGTGCTGGGTCGCGCAGCGCGCCTAGCGTGACCGCCGGCGAGATGGTTCGCCGCGCAATCGATCGACGGAGCGGGGCACCTCGGGGCCCCGTGCAGGGAGGACCACCGATGGCCAGCAGCGCGCGCACGAAGAGGAGCCGACGCATGGCCGTCGCGGCCGGTGCGGTGGGCCTCGCCCTGGTGGCCGGGGCCTGCGGCGGCCCCGCCTGGACCCCGTCGGACAAGACCGTCTCCGGCGCCGACGCGGCCACCAGCACCCTCGACGCGGAGACCACCGCCACGCTCTCGAAGATCCTCGAGGACGGCTTCGCCACCCCGGGCATGCCCGGCGTGGCCGCCTACGTGAAGATCGGCGACGGCGAGTGGAACGAGGCGCTCGGCGTCGGCGACCTCGACACCGGGGAGCCGTTCGACCCGGCCGCCCACGTGCGCATCGCCAGCATCACCAAGACCTTCACCGCCACCGCCGTGCTCGAGCTGGTCGACCAGGGCAAGGTCTCGCTCGACGACACCCTCGACACCTACGTGCCGGGCATCACCAACGGCTCCACCATCACCGTGCGCGACCTGCTCGCCATGACCTCCGGCGTGTGGGACTTCACCAGCGACGACGCGCTGATCGCCCGCTGGACCGCCGACCCGACGATGCCGTGGACGCTCGACGACACCATCGCCCTCATCAAGGGCAAGCCCGCCCAGTTCGCGCCGGGTGAGAAGGTGCTCTACACCGACTCGAACTACGCGCTGCTCACCAAGATCCTCGAAGAGGTCACCGGCATGACCGGCTCGGAGGCCGTCACCTCGATGGTGATCGAGCCGCTCGGCCTCACCGAGACCCGCTTCCCCGCCGCCGACCAGACCGGCGTGCCCGACCCCCACCAGCAGGGCTACCGCCCGCCGGGCCAGGAGCTCGACGCCCTCGACACGCTGGTGCCGGTCAGCGAGATCAACCCCGAGGTGGCTTCCGGCGCCGGCAACATGACCTCGACGCTGCCCGACCTGGCGATCTGGGCCCGGGCCCTCGCGAACGGCGACCTGCTCTCACCCGAGCTCCAGCAGCAGCGCCTCGAGTTCCGCCGCTTCGACGGCCAGAAGGTCGACGTCGGGTACGGCCTCGGCGTGCTGCGCCTCAACGACGTGATCGGCCACGACGGGGCGATCATCGGCTACAGCTCGGTGGCGATGTACTACCCGCCGGCCGACGCCACCTTCGTGATCGTCGGCAACGCGTCGAGCAACTTCACGACGCCCACGATGGACATCTTCCTGCAGATGCTCGCCGCCCTGTACCCCGACCAGGTGAAGTAGGCCCGACCCAACGCCCGCGACACGTTCTGGCCGACGTCGCGTACCGTCGGCGGTACGCAGGTTCGGCCAGAACGAGGAGAGCGGGGTCAGGCGGGGTCGCCGGCGGAGATGCCGCCGTCGGCCACGAACTCCGAGCCGGTGCTGTAGCTGCTGTCGTCCGAGGCCAGGAACACCGCCAGCTTCGCGATCTCCGCGGGGCGGGCGATGCGGCCGATGGGCTGGTGGGCGAAGTTCGGGTCGACCTGCTCCGGCGTGGCCGAGCCGATCAGGCGAGTGGCCACCGCGCCGGGGTGGATCGAGTTGACGCGAATGCCGAACTCACCGAGCTCGAGGGCGGCCACCTTGGTCATGCCCCGCACCGCGAACTTGGTGGCGGTGTAGGCCAGCAGGCCGGCCCGGCCGACGAGGCCGCGGATCGACGAGATGTTCACGATCGAACCGCCGCCACCGGCCTTCATCGGCTCGGCCATGGTGCGCATGCCCAGGAACGTGCCGATCTGGTTGATGCGGATCGTGCGCTCGTAGTCCTCGACCGTCAGCTCGGCCAACGAGGCCTTGGCCACGAC
>CAMFLJ010000093.1 GCA_945957335.1 uncultured Actinomycetes bacterium
GGGGGATGCGATGTCCGGGCGCGATCTGCTGGTGCGCGGCGGCGAGGTGGTCGACGGCACGGGTGCACCCGCCCGCCGGGCCGACGTGCGGGTGCGCGGCGGCAGGGTGGTCGAGGTCGAGGCCGACCTGCGACCCGAGGGCGAGGACGTGATCGACGCGTCCGGCGCGCTCGTGGCCCCGGGCTTCATCGACACCCACGCCCACACCGACCCGGCCGTCTTCTGGGACCCGGCGCTCGACCCCGAGCCGCTGCACGGCGTCACCACCATGCTGATCGGCAACTGCTCGCTGTCGCTCTTCCCCGTCACCGCCGCCACCCGCCCGACGGTGAGCGACCTGTTCGCCTACATCGAGGACGTCCCCCGCCACCTGTTCGACGACGCCGTGCCCTGGACCTGGGACGACCTCGCCGGCTACCGCGCCGCCGTGGAGAGCACCGGCGCCGGCGTGAACCTGGCGCCGCTCGTGGGCCACTCGATGATCCGCCTCGCCGCCATGGGCCCCGACGCGTGGGAGCGCGTCGCCACGCCCGAGGAGCGAGCCACCATGGCCGGGCTCATGCGCGCCGCCATGGACCAGGGCGCCTGGGGCCTGTCGACCTCCGACCTCGACGTCGACTCGACCGGTCGCTACGTGCCCTCACGCGTGGCCGACGACGCCGAGGTCGACGAGCTCCTCGACGTCATCGCCGCGGCCGGCCGTGGTGTGGTCGAGATCGTGCCCGGCCTGCTCGACGCCGCCGATCCCGTCGCCAAGATGGAGGCCCTCGCCCGCCGCTGCGGCGCCCGCGGCATCCCGCTCACCTGGACCGGCTTCACCTACAGCCAGTCGAACCCCGCCCTCACCGAGCGCTGGGTCGACCTCGCCCGGGTGCTGGCCGCCGACGGCGTCACCTTCCTGCCGCAGCTCTCGCCCCGCACGGTCGACATGCGGCTCAACTGGGACAGCTCGATGATGTTCATGTCGATGCCCGAGGGTTGGCACAAGGTCATCGCCGCCAAGGGCACCGACGCCAAGGCCGCCCTGCTGAGCGATCCCGAGTGGCGCGCCACCGCCCGCGCCGAGTGGGACCGCACCGAGAAGGCGATGTTCCCGCACCGCCGCCCCGAGGCCCTGCGCTTCGTCGAGGTGCACGGCGACGCCAACGCCCGCTGGCTCGGCGCCACCTTCGCCGACCTGCTCGCCGCCACCTCCGAGCACCCGTCCGACGCGCTCGCCGACTTCGTGCTGGCCAACGACTGCCGCCCCGGCCTGGTGGCCCAGGGCCTGGCCAACGCCGACGTCGACGGAGTGGGCCGCACCCTCGCCGACCCGGCCATCCTCATCAGCTCGTCCGACGCCGGCGCCCACAGCCAGATGATGTGCGCCTCGGGCGACACCACCCTGCTGCTCACCCGCCACGTGCGCGACCGCGGCGACCTCACCCTCGAGGACGCCGTGCACGAGCTCACCGGCCGCCAGGCCGAGGTCTTCGGCTTCCGCGACCGCGGCGTGCTCGCCCCGGGCGCGGTGGCCGACCTCGTGGTGTTCGCCCTCGACGAGCTGCACTACGACGACGACACGTTCGTGAGCGACCTGCCCGGTGGCGGCTCGCGGCTGCGCCGACCCGAGGGCGGCTACCGCGCGACCGTCGTCGACGGCGTCACCGTGCAGGCGGAGGGGAAGCTCACCGGGGCCCTGCCGGGCCGGGTGCTCGACTCGGCCGGCTGACCCGGCGGGGCTCAGGCCTCGTCGTCGAAGGTGGGCGGGCCCTCGGGGCCCCAGTCGAAGCCGAGGGCGTCGAGCCAGCGCGCCACCTCGGGCACCCGGAACGACACCTTCGCCGGGGCGTCCTCGAACTCGAAGGCGACCTCGATGGTGGCCTTGTCGAGGGTGCGGGCGTCGGGCGCCGAGGTGGTGACCCCGTTGATGGCCCACCGGTCGAGCTGGAAGGTCTTGCGGGGCGCCCAGGTGACGAACACCAACGAGCGCTCGCTCACCGCCAGCACGCCCTGCCCACGCAGGCCGCCGGCCTCGTCGGGCTCGGAGCCGTGGCCCACGGCCTTGGGCTCGATGAGCAGGACGTTCTCGCGACCGCCGAGCGCCGTGCGGGCGTCCTCGATGGCGGTGTCGCCGCGCTTCTGCAGGATCGGGTTGAGCACGAGGGCTGCTATCACCGCCAGGACGATCACGGCGACGAGGACGATGATGAGGGTGGTCACGAGGGCTCCCGGGTGGGTGGACGCCGCAGATGGTCGCAGACGGCCCCTCGCGGCGGTGGGACCACAGGCGGTGATCGGAGCTTCCGGGCCGCCCCTTGAGCGCCGGGCGCCGCGCTGTCACACCCCCTGCGGATGATCGGGGGCATGGACATCGCACTCGCAACGATCCTCGGGCTCGTGGTGGGCGCCCTGCTCGGCGCGCTCGGCACCGGCATGGTGCGGCGCCGCCAGGCCGCCGAGTTCCGGGCCCTCTCCTCCCAGGCGCTGGCCGCCTCCAACGAGCAGTTCCTCCAGCTCGCCGTCACCCGCTTCGGCGCCCTGGAAGACGCCACCGAGCGCGAGGCGCGGGCCCGCGAGCGCGCCGTCGAGACCATGGTGAAGCCGGTCGACGAGCGCCTCGCCGGCCTCCACGACGCGTTGGTCGCGCTCGACCGCCAGCGCGCCGCCGAGGCGGCCCAGCTGCGCGAGATGGTCGGCCAGCTGCGCGCCACCACCGAGACCCTCCACGGCGAGACGAAGGTGCTGGCCACCGCCATGAAGGACACGCGGGCCCGTGGCTCGTGGGGGGAGCTGCAGCTGCGCCGGGTCGTCGAGCTGGCCGGCCTGGTCGAGCACTGCGACTTCGTCACCCAGGTCACCGTCGCCGGCGAGGAGGGCCCCCTGCGGCCCGACGTCGTGGTGCGCCTGCCCGGCACCAAGGCCGTGGTGATCGACGCCAAGGTGCCGATGCAGGCCTATCTCCAGGCCGTCGAGGCCGACGACCCCGACACCGAGCGCCGCCTGCTCGAGCAGCACGGCCGCGCCGTGGCCGCCCACGTCGACGCCCTGCGCGGCCGCGACTACGCCCGCTGGGTCGAGGGCTCGGTCGACTTCGTCGTGATGTTCGTGCCCGGCGACGCCTTCCTTTCCGCCGCCTACGAGGCACGCCCCACGCTGTTCGACGACGCCATCGGCCGCGGTGTGTTCCTGGCCACGCCGGGCACCCTCATCGCCCTGCTGCGGGCGGTCGCGTTCGGTTGGCGCCAGGAGCGCCTGGCCGAGAGCTCGGCCGAGATCGCCCGGCTCGGCCACGAGCTGCACCAGCGCATCGGCGTGTTCGCCGACCACCTGGCCAAGGTCGGCGGCGCCATCGACCGCGCCGCCCGCTCCTACAACGACGCCGTCGGCTCGCTCGAGGCACGGGTGCTCGTCACCACCCGCCGCCTCGCCGACCAGGGCGTCACCGGCGGAGGCCCGCTCAGCCCGCCCGACACCGTCGACACCGCCATCCGACCGCTGACGGCGGTCGAGCTCTCACGGGGTGCCTCCGCCGTCGACGCGAGAATTGATCCCCTCGCCGGGTGACGTTTCCCCTGCTCAGGGCATGTGACCGATGGGTGCTGGCCTTGCCTACCGAACAGTCGGTAGGCTGGCGACGTGCCTTCTGCCGACACCGTTGATCCCACCGAGGCCCCCGACTCCACGGTCACCGATCTCGACGACGCCAGCACCGACCGCAAGGGGTCGCTGAAGCCCGTCATCGACGTGATCCCGCCCGAGGCCTACGAGAACCCGACGTGGAAGGGCCTGGCCTACTTCGCACGCGATGCCGTCATCTACGGCCTCGTGATCGCCGGGCTCATCCTGATCAAGAACCCGCTCGTCACGCTGGCGCTCTGGTTCGTCGCCGCCCTCGTGATCGCCGGCCTGTTCGTGATCGCCCACGACGCCGCCCACGGCTCGCTGTTCCGCTCGAAGCGCATGAACCGGGTGGTCGGCACCATCGCCATGCTGCCGAGCTGGCACGTCTACGAGGGCTGGGTGCTCGGCCACAACCGCATCCACCACGCCTACACCGTGCGCCAGGGCTTCGACTTCGTGTGGCACCCCTACACGCCCGAGCAGTACGCCGCCATGAACCGGCACCAGAAGCTCCGCCACCGCATCGAGTGGTCGTGGTTCGGCGCCGGGCTCTACTACATGCGCGAGGTCTGGTGGCACAAGATGATCGTCGGCAAGCCGCCGGCGCGCTGGGCCGGCGCCATCCGCCGTGACCGCATCATCGTCTGGACCTTCGTCGGCCTCGCCTCGGCCGGCCTCGCCGCCGTCGGGTGGGCCCAGTACGGCACCGTGCTCGGGGCCTTCTGGCTGATCCTGAAGACGCTGGTCGTGCCGTTCTTCCTCTTCTCGTTCGTCATCGGCTCGTTCGTGCACGTGCACCACGTGCAGCCCGACATCCGCTGGTGGAAGCGCCGCGAGTGGACGAAGTGGAAGGGCCAGATGGAGGGCACCACGGTGCTGCGGGCCCGCTTCGGCCTCAACTTCTTCTTCCACTGGATCATGGTGCACGTCCCGCACCACGTCGACATGCGCATCCCGATGTACAACCTCGAGCTGGCCACCGACGCCATCGAGGCGGCGTTCCCGGGCACGGTGCACGACGAGCCGCTGCGGTTCCGCGACTTCATCGCCAACACCCGCCAGTGCCGCCTCTACGACTTCGACGAGGGCCGCTGGCTCACCTACCGCGAGGCCGCCGAGCAGCTGAAGGCCCCGGCACCCGAAGCCACCCCCACCGCCGCCTGAGCGACGGTCACCCTCTCACCAGCGGCCACCTCCGGGTGGCCGCTGGCGCGTCCGGGCTCCTGTCGGCCGCGGCTCAGGCGGGGGCGTCGACGGTGATGGTGTCGCCGTCGGCCGCGATCACCTGGTACTCGTAGCCCTCCTCGACGATGGCGGCGTCGGCGGCGAAGGCCACCGAGAGCTTGTTGGCCGCGTTGCGCAGCAGGTAGCAGGTGAGCTCGACCACCTGGGCCGGCGTGAGGGCGGCCCGCACCTCGGCCACCAGCTCGGGGCCCACCACGGGGCGACCCGCGAGCAGGGCGTCGGTGAGGTGGAGCGCGGCGGTGGTGGCGGGCGGCAGGTCGGCCACCGCCTCGGGGTCGTCGGCCGCGAGCAGGTCGAGGTCGGCCCCGGCGTCGAGGGCGGAGACCGCCCGCACCGACTGGCACCGGCGGCACTGGTGGTGGCGGGCGCCGCGGAGGCGGACGAGCTCGCGCAGCACCGGGTCGAGCGAGCCCAGGCGGGCGGTGGCCCGCATGACCTGGTCGACGGCCACCATCGGGTCGTCGGGCACGTCGGCACCGTCGGCCGGCCAGGCCCACAGCGTGGAGGGCACCTCGGTGGCGAACACCGCGCCGAGCCCCACGGCCACCCGCTGGCCCACGTCGAGCAGGTAGAGGCCCTGCATGAACGGCAGCACTCCCCCGCCCAGGGCGCCGGCGGCGTCGCCCAGCGGCCCGCCGGCCACACCGGTGACGTCGATGGCGAACTGCTCGGTGAGGGCCATCGCGGCGCGGGCGGTGGCGTCGAACGCGTCGGAGGTCGGCCACGTGGTGACCTCGGCGACGGCCGCTGCGCTGGGCTCGCCCCACGCCGGGGCGCCCGACTCGGTGGCGGTCGTGCCCAGCAGGTCGACCAGCCGCAGCCGGGCCAGTTCGAGCAGCGCCGGGTCGGAGGCGGCGCGCACCGCCGCGCACGATACCTGGAGGGCGACGAGCACCTCGGGCGCGTGCAGGGCACGAGGGTCGGTGCCGGCGGGGAGGCTCCAGCCGGCGCTCACGATCCGACGTCCACGGGGAGGTGCTTGATGCCGTTGATGAAGTTCGACCGCAGCTGCTCGGGTGGGCCGGCCAGCTGGAAGTCGGGCATCTGGCGGAACAGCTCGCCGACGAGCAGCGCGATCTCGCGGCGGGCCAGGTGGGCACCGAGGCAGAAGTGCGGGCCGGGGCCGCCGAAGCCCACGTGCGGGTTCGGGTCGCGGCGCACGTCGAAGCGGTCGGGGTCGGTGAACACGGCGTCGTCGCGGTTGGCCGAGCCGTAGAAGAGCAGCACCTTGTCGCCCTCGTGCAGCTGCACGCCGGAGAGCTCGGCGTCGCGGGTGAGGGTGCGGCGCATCCACACGACCGGCGAGGCCATCCGCACGACCTCGTCGACCGCCGTGGTCGTGACGCTCGGGTCGTCCTGCCAGATGGCCCGCTGGTCGGGGTGCTCGCCGAGGAGGCGCACCCCGTGGCTGATGCCGTTGCGGGTGGTCTCGTGGCCGGCCACCGACAGGAGGATGAAGAACGAGGCGAGCTCGTCGCCGCTGAGCTGCTCACCGTCGACCGCGGTGTTGACCAGGGCCGAGGTGAGATCGTCGGTGGGGCGCTCACGGCGCTCCGCGGCGAGGCCGTTCATCAGCTCGACGAGCTGGGAGCCCGCACCGAGGAACGCGGTGACCGGGTCGGTGCCCTCGGGGATGAACTCGGGATCGCCGCCCGAGAGGATGATGTTCGACTGCGCGAGCACCATCTGGCGCTCGCTCTCGGGGATGCCCATCAGGTCGCACACGACGATGAGCGGGAACGGGCTCGAGACCTCGGCGACGAAGTCGATGACGCCGGCGCCCCGCACCCGCTCCACCACCTCGGCGGCGGTGGCGGCCACCTGGTCGAGCACCCGGTTGAGCATCTTCGGCGTGAACGTGCCAGAGACGATGCGGCGCAGCCGGGCGTGGCGGGGGTCGTCCATCGAGATCATCGAGCCGAAGTACTCGTTCATCTCGGCCGGCATGTCGAGGATCGACACCGCGCCGGCGGCCGACGAGAACACCTCCGGGGTCTTGCTGGCGGTGAGCACGTCGGCGTAGCGGGTGACCGCGTAGTAGCCGGGGCCCCGCGGGAACGGCGGCACCTCGAGCTCCTCGAAGAAGGCCACCGGGCGCTCGCGGCGCAGCGTCGCGAAGGCGGCGTCGCGCTCGGCCCACGGCTTCGCCCAGAACTCGATGCTCGACAGGTCGATGTCGTCCACGGCCGGACCGGCGTCAGCCATCGGGTGCCCCCCTGCTCGTCGTGCCGGGCCCCTCGCCCGACCGGCGCACGGTACCAGCGGCCGTGAGACAACGACCCCTCGCCTGTCTCATCCGCAGCCTCGTCCTCGAACTGGTCGGGTCTCAGAGGCCCAGGGCGCCGTGAGACCCAACCGGTTCGGGAGGAGGAGCCAGGTGGCCGGGATCAGCCGGCGATGAGGGGCGGCCGGCGGTCGGCCCAGGGCCGGGCCCGCTCGAGCTGGCCGGCGAGGCGCAGCACCAGGTCCTCGCGGCCGTAGGCCGCCACCACCTGCACACCGATGGGCAGGCCCTCGGTGGACCACCCGAGCGGCAGCGACGCCGCCGGCTGGCCGGAGATGTCGAACGGCATGGCGAACGCCGTCATGGCCGAGAACACCGGGATGGCGTCCTCCAGCGGCTGGTCGGCCGAGATGGTGCCGAGCGGCGGCGGGAGCATCGCCATGGTCGGCGACACGATGACGTCGTGGGGCCCGGTGGCCTGGGCGATGCGGCGGCTCCAGCGCGAGAGCACGTCGATGTGCTCGACGTAGTCGGCCGCGCCCATCGCCCGGCCGGCGGCCAGCGAGCCGGCCGTCATCGGCTCGAGGTCGCCCTCGGCCACCGTGGCGCCGACGAGCTGCTCCCACCGGGCGATGTCGCGGGCCACCGACGCGGCGATCACCGCGCCCATGGAGGCGGGGCCGGCGTCGTCGTGGAGCGAGACGGCGTCGAACGGCTCGACCGAGTGGCCCAGCTCCTCGAGCAGGCGCGCCGTGGCCTCGGCGGCGGCGGTGCACTGCGGGTCGACCGGCACACCGTTGTGGGTGTGGAGCATCAGCCCGACACGCAGGCGCGGAACCTCCTGCTCGGCGACCTCGTCGAGCCACGGGCGCGAGGGCGGCGGGGCCTCGTAGAGGTCGCCGGGGACGGCACCGGCGGTGGCGTCGAGCACGGCGGCGGAGTCGCGCACCGAGCGGGTGAGCACGTGCTCGTGGGTGAGCGGGCCCCAGTACATGCCCCAGTCGGGGCCGAGGGTGGTGCGGCCGCGGCTGGGCTTGAGGCCCACCAGCCCGCACGCCGAGGCCGGGATGCGGATCGAGCCGCCCATGTCGTTGCCGTGGGCGAGGGCCACCATGCGGGCGGCGACGGCCGCCGCCGAACCGCCGCTCGACCCGCCCGAGGAGCGATCGAGGTCCCACGGGTTGTGGGTCGGGCCGAAGGCCAGCGGCTCGGTGGTCGACGACATCGTGAGCTCGGGCACCTTGGTGCGGCCGAGCTGCACGAGGCCGGCGAGGCGGTAGCGGCGGGTGAGCCCGGTGTCGGCGGCGGACACGAGCGGGTGGTCGCGCAGGAAGCGGGTGCCGTGCTGGTAGCGGTCGCCCTCGGAGTGCTGCACGGCGTCCTTCAGGAGGAACGGCACGCCCCGGAAGGGACCGTCGGGCAGCGGCCCGGCCGCCTCGGCCCGGGCCCGCTCGTAGCGCTCGGAGACGATCACGCCGAGCTGCGGGTCGAGCGCCTCCACCCGGGCGATGGCGGCCTCGACCAGCTCGGGGGCCGACACCTCGCCGGCCACGACGGCGGAGGCCTGGCCGACGGCGTCGAGGTCGAGCACCTCCTCGGCGCTCACGACAGCCTCCCTGACCGGTCGGTGAGCTGGATGAGCTCGAGGCACTCGCCGTCGGGGCCGGGCCAGAACAGCACTTCGAGCAACGGCAGGTCGTCGCCGACCGACAGGGTGGCCGTGGGTGCGAACGGCACCGAGCCGGCGGCCCGCACCACGCCCTCGTCGCGGGTGCAGTCGTCGGTGGCCCAGGCCATGCGGAACAGGCCCACCTCGTTGGCCGCCCGCACCCGCACCCACGCCGGGTCGACGGCGGGCTCGAGCCACTGCACGAGCGTGACCGAGAACCGCGAGCCCGAGTCGGACAGGCGAGCGGTGCGCACCAGGCCGTCGACGGCCAGGCCGTGCAGCTCGGCCGGCTGGGCCATCTCGCGCACCTCGCCGACGGGCACCAGGCCCATGACGTCGCGGTAGTAGGCCAGCGACGCATCGACGTCGACGCAGTTCACGATCACCTGGGCGATCGAGGTGGTCTCACCCTCGAAGAGCTGCACCGACACGCCGTCGAGGTCGTGGATCATCACGGTGCGGGGGCCGGAGTCGCCGTGACCGTGCACCGGCCCGCCCACCACGGTGGCACCGGCGGCAACCGCCGCGGCGAGCACGCCGTCGAGGTCGGGCGTCGAGATGCACACCCGGTTGAGCCCGGGCTGGCCGACGGTGGGCGGCGCCGTGCCGGTGGGCGGCGGGGTCGTCCACTGGAGGAGGTCGAGCGACAGCCCTTCCATCTCGTCGTCGGAGTGCAGCATCCACGCGTCCCAGCAGACCTCCGGCAGGCCGAAGGCGTCGCCGGGCTGCGGCCGGCTCGGCACCGTGTGCGTCACCCTCCTCAGCCCGAGCGCTTCGTAGAGCTCGACGGCCCGACCGAGGTCGGTGCAGTTCGAGTTCACGTGGTAGATCCGGTTCCCCCCGATGGCCATGGCGCCGACCCTACGCGCACCCTTCGGCGCCCGCGACGGCCGATGGTGTGGTCGACTACCGCCATGACCACCGCGCAGACCACGCGGGGTGTGGTCCGGGGGACGTCCGGGGCAGGCTGCACCGCGTTCCTCGGCATGCCCTACGCCATCCCTCCCACCGGCGAGCTCCGCTGGGCGCCGCCCGTCGCCGTCGACCCGTGGGAGGGCGAGCGCGACGCCACCCGCCCCGGGCCCGCGGCCTGGCAACCCACCGGCGGCCCGCTCGACGGGCTCGTACCCGGCATGGGCAGCGCCGACCAGGCCGACGACTGCCTGAGCCTCAACGTGTGGACGCCCGCAGCCGACGACGCCCGCCGGCCGGTGCTGGTGTGGGTGCACGGCGGCGCCTTCCAGCTCGGCGCCGGCTCGCTCGGCGTCTACGACGGCACCCGGCTGGCCACCGCCACCGACACCGTCGTGGTCACGTTCAACTACCGCCTCGGCGCCTTCGGCTTCCTGGTGCTCGACGACCCGTCGACCACGCCGAACGTCGGGCTGCTCGACCAGGTCGCCGCCCTCGAGTGGGTGCGCGACAACGTCGCCGCCTTCGGTGGTGACCCCGACCGGGTGACCGTGTTCGGTGAGTCCGCCGGCGGCGGCAGCGTGCTCTCGCTGCTGTCGATGCCCGCTGCGTCGGGCCTGTTCCACCGGGCGATCGTCCAGAGCGGCGCCACCGACCTGCTCCTCGACCGCGACCGTGCCCTCGAGGTGTCGGCGTGCGTGGCGCGCTGCGCCGGTGTCGAGCCCGGCGACGTGGCCGCCCTGCGCGACCTCCCGCCCGACGAGCTGCTCGCCGCGCAGGCCCAGGCCGCCGGCGAGCTCTTCGCCACCGTCGGCACCATGCCGTTCCACCCGTGCGTCGACGGCGAGGTCGTGCCGACCACCTGGCAGCAGGCCGCCGAGGCCGGTGTCAACGCGGTGCCGCTGATCATCGGCACCACCCGTGACGAGATGGCGCTGTTCGCCTCGTTCGACCCCGCGGCTGCGAACCTCGACGACGAGGGCCTCCGCCGCCGCCTCGACGGCGCCGCGGCCGCCGGCCTCGACGTCGACGCCCTGCTCGAGGCCTACGCCGAGACGGGCACCACCGCACCGCCGGAGGTGTGGCAGCGCATCCAGACCGACCAGGCCATGTGGCTGCCCGCCCTCCGCATCGCCGCGGCCCGGGCGGCCCACGCCCCGCTGTGGATGTACCGCTTCGACTGGCCGGCCGTGCACCCGGGCATGGGCGCGCCGCACGGCATCGACATCCCGTTCCCGTTCGCCACCATCGACGTCGACGGGTGGGACGGCTTCGTGGCCGACGCCGCCGACGCCATGGGCCTGGCCGCCACCGAGCAGCAGCTGTGGGCCGCCATGGCCCGCGACGGGGCGCCCTCGGCCGAGGGCCTCGAGTGGCCGGCGTTCGATGCCGACCGGCGGGCCACGTTGGTGCTCGGCCGCGCGGTCGAGCTGGTCGACGACCCCAACGGCCCGGTGCGCAGGGCGTGGGGCGGCTGATCTCCTAGGGGCCAGGCCGGCCGGTCGGGTGGCTCAGCCCTCGACCGGCACCCGCAGCACGAGCCCGTCGGCGTCGACCTCGGCGCCGTCGGGCCCTCGCAGGGCCACCACCACGTCAGCTCCGTCGCGCTCGACGACGAGCACGCCGTCCTCGACGACGCGCGAGCCCGACACGAGCAGCTCCTGCGCGGTGCGCACCACGAGGAGGCCGTCGGCGGCACCGAGGCGCCCCTCGACCCGCCAGTCGACCTCGATCACCGAGCCGACGTCCTCGCGCACGGCGGCGGCCTCGACCTCGATGGCGACCCGCACGGGGTCGTCGTCGCCGTCGGCCGCGAACGGGCCGGCTCCGGTCGGGTCGAGGGCCACGCTCTGGCGCCAGGTGCGCTCGATGCGGGCCCGCTCGAGCGCCCACAGGCCCTCGACGAGCAGCGGCGCCGCCTCGGGGCGCACGGCGTCGGGAGGCGGCGCCGGCTTGGCCCGGGCCGCCTCGAGCTCGGTGCGCAGCGACTCCGCCTCGGACCGCGTGGCGTTCAGCACGACCTCGGTGGCGTCGGCCTGCGCCAGGGCGGCGACCGCCGCGGCGTCGGCCTCGCGGGCGGCCTCCTGGGCATTGGCCAGGTCGGCGCGCAGCTCGACGAGCTGGTCGTCGAGGCGGGACAGCTCACCGGACGTGTCGTCGACCGCGGCCTGGAGCCGGTCGCGCTCGGCGGCGGCCACCTCGAGCTCGGCCGAGGCGGCGTCGCGGGCCGCGGCGGCCTCGTCGCGCTCGGTCTGCGCCTCGGTGGCCCGCGCCTCGAGCGAGGCCTCGCGCTCGGCGGCGGCCTCGACCGCCGCCCACCCCTCGTCGGCCCGGGCCCGCTG
>CAMFLJ010000094.1 GCA_945957335.1 uncultured Actinomycetes bacterium
CCGACACCCGCTTGGGCGTGAACACGCTGCTCACCAGCTTGCGCAGGCGGGTGTGGTCGGGCGGGTCGATGTTCAGGATCGAGTGGTCCTCGCGCACCTCACGGTCGGGCGCGACCTCGGCGATGATGCGCTGGCGCACCGTCTCCTGCTCCGGATCGATGGCGCGTGCCTTGCGGGCGTCGACGCTGAGCGACGTGTCGCGCAGCAGCCGGGTGCACTCGGCGTGCTCGAAGACGATCCACGGGCCGATGGGCAGGTGCTGGACCGGCTCGGACTCGCGCTGCTCGCGGTAGTGCGGGTACGGGTCGGCGGCGTAGCCGGGCTCGAACGGGTTGAACACGGCGCCCTCCGGGGACGGCCGCCGCGGGACCGCCTAGTGGGGCAGGTCCCGGAACGGGGTGGTGCGATCGTTGCTCGGTTCGCGGGGAAGGCCGAGGATGCGCTCGCCGACGATGTTGCGCTGCACGTCCTCGGTGCCGCCGCCGATGCGGGCCATCCACTGGCCGTTGAACACCATGGTCTGCCAGTAGCCGTCGTCGGGGGCGTCGGCGCCCCAGAGCATGCCGGTGGCGCCCATGATCTCCTCGACGAGGTCGCCCTGGAAGGCGAGCCGCTCGGAGACGGCGATCTTGGCGACCGACACCTCGGGCCCAGGGGCCTGGCCCCGGCTGGCGGCGGTGCGCACGCGGTAGCCGGTGTAGCGGGAGAGCTCGTAGCTGGTGTGCAGCCAGGCCAGCTTCTGGCGGATCACCGGGTCGTCGGTGACGCCGAAGCGGCGGGCCAGGTCGAGGATCTGCTCGAAGCCCATCGAGTGGTTCGAGCCGATGTCGGCGCGCTCGCTGGTGAGGGTGGTCATGGCCGCGCCCCACCCGGCGTTCTCGGCGCCGATGACGTTGGCCGCGGGGATGCGCAGGTCCTGCAGGAAGACCTCGTTGAACTCGGCGCCGCCGGTGGCCTGCTTCAGCGGGCGCACGTCGATGCCGGGGCTGCGCATGTCGACGGCGAAGAACGTGATGCCGCGGTGCTTCGGGACGTCCCAGTCGGTGCGGGCGAGGAGCATGCCCCAGTCGCTGACGTGGGCCGACGAGGTCCAGACCTTCTGGCCGTTGATCACGTACTCGTCGCCGTCGCGCTCGGCCTTGGTGCGCAGGCCGGCGAGGTCGGAGCCGGCGTTGGGCTCGCTGAAGAGCTGGCACCACACCTGCTCGCCGCGGAGGATGGCGGGGAGGAAGGTCTTCTTCTGCTCCTCGGTGCCGTGGGCGATGATCGTCGGGCCCATCATGCCGATGGCCTGGGCAAACATGCCGGTGGGCACGTCGTAGTGGCTCTCCTCCTCGAGGAAGATGCCCTGCTGCAGGCCGGTGAGGCCGCGGCCGCCGTACTCGACGGGCCAGGTCAGGCCGGCCCAGCCGTTCTCGGCCTTGGTGCGCTGCCAGTCGCGGCAGGCCTTGACGTGGGCCTCCTCGTCGTCGGCCATCGTCGACATGGTCACCCGCAGGGTCGACGGGTCCTTGCGCTGGGCGTGGGCCGAGAGGAACTCACGGCACTCGGCCCGCCAGGCCGCCTCTTCCGGTGTCTCGTCGAAGTCCACGGTTCCCCCTGCTGCGATCTGCTCCCGGCCCGGACGCCGGTGGAACTCCGTTCTACTCGCGCCCCACCCCCACCGAGAAACCCACCCATGGCTCGATTCCGGCCCCTCCGGGGGCGCGAAACGAGCCATGCCCCCGAATCCGGCCCCTCCAGGGGCGCGAATCGAGCCACCGGGTGGGGGGGAGGGTCAGCGGCCGGTCCAGTTGGGGGCGCGGCGCTCGAAGAAGGCGGTGACGCCCTCGCGGGTGTCCTCGGCGCCGTAGATGGCCTGCTCGGCCACCGCGGTGAGGCGCCAGCCCTCGGCGTCGTCGTCGAGGGTGAGCCCGTCGAGGATGCGCATCGTCTCGCGCACCGCCACCGGCCCGTTCTGCGAGATCCGCTCGGCCAGGGCGACGGCCTCGTCGAGCGCGGCGCCGGGCTCGACCACCCGGTTGACCAGCCCGATGCGCTCGGCCCGGTCGGCGTCGATCGGGTCACCGGTGAGCAGCATCTCCTTGGCCACGTTCAGGGGGAGGGCGCGCACCGAGCGGAACACGCCGGCGCAGATCGGCACCAGGCTGCGGTTCACCTCCGGGAGGCCGAAGGTGGCGCCGGTCGACGCCACGACCAGGTCGCACGCCAGCACGACCTCCATGCCGCCGCCGAGGGCGGGCCCCTCGACCGCGGCGACGAGCGGCTTCAGCCGGCGGCGCTTGATGATCCCGTACTGGCCGCCCCGGGCCGTCTCGCTCATGCCGGCGCGCATGTCGGTGCCGGCCGAGAACACGGTGGTCGTGCCCGTGAGCACGCCCGCCCACAGCTCGGGGTCGTCCTCGAGACGGTCGAGGGCCATGCCGATGCCCTCGGTGGTCATCGGGTCGATGGCGTTGCGCTTGGCCTCGCGGTCGATGCGCACCACCAGCACGCGGCCTCGCACCTCGGTGCTGACGGTGTCGGTGATCTGCTCGGTCATGGCTGCTCCCCTCGACGGTGCCCCCGCCGGGCCGACCCGGCGCCGGGGCGCAGCCCTACTGTCGTCGGTGCCGCCCACCCGCCGCACGTCTGCTGGAGGACCGTTGGAGCCGCTCACCGTCGGGGTGCCCCGAGAGATCAAGCCCGAGGAGCACCGCGTGGCGATCACGCCCGACGGCGTTCGCGAGCTGCTGCACGCCGGCGCGACGGTGCTGATCGAGGCCGGGGGCGGTGCGGACTCGTCGATCACCGACGACGAGTACCGCCGGGCCGGGGCCGAGATCGTGCCCACTGCGGCCGAGGTGTGGGAGCGCGCCGGGCTGGTCTGCAAGGTGAAGGAGCCCCTGGCCGAGGAGTTCGCCCACTTCCGCCAGGGCCTCGTGCTGTTCACCTACCTGCACCTGGCCGCCTACCCGACGGTGGCCGAGGCGCTGGTCGACGGCGGTGTCACCGCGGTGGCCTACGAGACGGTGCAGGTCGAGGACGGCTCGCTTCCCCTGCTCGCCCCCATGAGCGAGGTCGCGGGGCGGATGAGCGTGCAGGTCGGCGCCCACTTCCTCGAGCGCCACAACGGCGGGCGCGGCGTGCTGCTCGGCGGGGCCCCTGGCGTGCGGCCGGCGCGGGTGGCGGTGCTGGGTGCGGGCAACGTGGGCTGGAACGCGGCGTGGATGGCCGCCGGCCTCGAGGCCGAGGTGCACCTGCTCGACAAGAACATCGACCGGCTCCGCCACGTCGACCAGATCCAGATGGGCCGCATCCAGACCCTCGCCTCCAACCGGGGCGCGGTCGAGCGGGCGGTGGCCGAGGCCGACCTCGTCATCGGTGCGGTGCTGGTGCCCGGTGGCCGGGCGCCGGTGGTGGTGAGCGAGGACATGGTCCGCTCGATGAAGCCGGGCGCGGTGGTGATCGACATCGCCATCGACCAGGGCGGTTGCATCGAGACCTCGCACGAGACCACCCACGCCGACCCCGTCTTCGAGCGCCACGGGGTCGTGCACTACGCGGTCGGCAACATGCCCGGCGCGGTGCCCCACACGTCCACCCACGCGCTGACCAACACCACGCTCCCCTACCTGGCCGAGCTGGCCCGGCTGGGCGCGCCCGCCGCCGTGCGGGCCGACGAGGCGCTGGCCCTCGGGCTCAACGTGGCCGGCGGCCGGATCGTGAACGCCGCGGTGGCCGAGGCCCTTGGCACCACCGCCGCCTCCCTCGACGAGGCCCTCCCCCTCTGACCCGACCGGTTGCCGGATGTCCGCCGGAACGCGACACATGGCAACCGATCGCCCCCCCGGGGCGACCTGTTGCCGGTTGTCCGCTGGAACGGGACAGATGGCAACAGGTCCGGGTCGGTCAGGCGGAGACGGCGGCCACCGAGTCGGCGAGGGCGGCGAGGCAGCGGTCGATCTCGTCGTCGGTGATGACGAGGGGCGGGCAGAAGGCGATGACGTCGGCGCCGATCGGCCGGGCGATCACGCCGCGGGTGAGCATCTCGGCCCGCACCGCGGTGGGCGCCACGCCCTCGGGCAGCAGCGCCGCCCACATGCCGCCCATCCCCCGGTGCCCGGCGAGCACACCGTCGTCGGCCAGCCCGCCACCCAACCGTCGGGCGATGCGGGGCACCTCGTCGAAGAGCGCCTCGCGCTCGAGCACCTCGACGTTGGCGATGCCCGCCGCGCACGCCGCCGGGTGGCCCGAGTAGGTGAACCCGTGGCGCAGCACGAACGACGGGTCGTCCTCCATGACGTCGAGCACCGCCCGGCCGACCACGACGCCGCCCAGCGGCTGGTAGCCCGACGAGCAGCCCTTGGCGAAGGTGACGAGGTCCGGCTCGACGCCGAACACCTCGCCCGCCGACCACGCGCCGAGCCGGCCGAAGCCGGTGATGACCTCGTCGAAGATCAGCAGCGCGCCGTGCTCGTCGCAGAGCTCCCGCAGCCGCTCCAGGTAGCCCGGCACCGGCGGCCGCACCCCGCCGGCGCCCTGCACCGGCTCGGTGATCACCGCCGCGACCTCGGCGCCCCGTGACGCGAAGAGGGCCTCGACCTCGGCCAGGTCGTCGGCTCCCTCGGACTCGATCCGGTGGGTGCGGTCGAGCAGCGGGCCGAAGTGCTCCTGGTTGGCGGGCAGGCCCTGCACCGACAGGCCGCCGTAGGTGACGCCGTGGTAGGCGTGGCGGCGGCCGACCACCAGCTGCCGTTCGGGCTCGCCCCGCAGCGACGAGCGCACCCGGGCCAGCTTGAGCGCCGAGTCGACCGACTCCGAGCCCGACGACGTGAGCAGCACCCGGTTGCCCGGCACCGGCATCCGGTCGGAGACGAGGGCGGCGAACTCCTCGGCGGGCGGGTTGGTGAAGATGTCGAGCGTGTGGAAGGCGTCCAGGCGGCGCAGCTGGTCGGCCACGGCGTCGATGATCTCGGGCCGGCCGTGCCCCACCGTGCAGTACCAGAGGCTCGCCATGGCGTCGACGTAGGCCCGGCCCTCGCTGTCCCACACGGTCGAGCCCTCGGCCCGCTCGATGGTGAGGAAGTAGCCGGGCTCGGCCGCCGGCGGCGCGAACGAGTGGAGGTGGGGGCTGCGGCTCACCCCGGAAGCCTCCCACCCCGACCGCCTCGCGTACCCTCCGGCCCGTGGTCGAGCACAGCCGGGACGACGAGCGGGTCGGGGTGTACCCGGGCTCGTTCGACCCGCCCACGGTCGCTCACCTCCACCTGGCCGAGGTCGCCCGGGAGCAGCTGGGCCTCGACCGCGTCGTGCTGGTGATCTCCCACGACACGCTGGGCAAGGACGACGACGCGCTCTCGCCGATCGACGACCGCGTGGCCGCGCTGGCCCGGTTGGGTGAGGGCCGCCCCTGGCTGCGGGCCGGCACCACGCCGCACCGCCTGCTGGCCGACATCGCCGAGGGCTACGACGCCGTGGTGCTCGGCGCCGACAAGTGGCACCAGCTCCTCGACCCCGCCTGGTACGGCGGCGCCGCCGAGCGAGACGACGCCCTGCGCCGGCTGCCCACCGTGGCCCTCGCGGCCCGTCCGCCATGGCCGCTCCCCGGCGAGGACCCGTCGGCCGACCCGCCCGAGGGCCTCGAGGTGGTGGTGCTCGACACCGACCCCGCCCACCACCACGTGTCGGCCACCGCGGTGCGGGAGGGGCGCGACGACTGGCGGGCCGACCCGACGTGACCGATCAACCGCCCACCCGACTTTGATCGGGGGCGGCGGTCGGCGACACTGGCCCGAGCGGCACCGGCGGGTGCCGACCAGTGCCATGGCCATCGACGCACCTCCGCACCTCGATCCCCCCGGCGAGGCCCCCGTCCCCCGCAACAGCGGTCGGGGCCCCATCGCGCTCATCGTCGTGGTCGGCCTCGTGCTCGTCGCCATCGGAGCGGTGGCGTGGCTCAGCGGGAGCAGCGACGACACGTCGTCCACCGCCACCGCGCAGCCCACGTTCTACGGTCGCCAGGTCGAGCCGGCCCGCGCCCGGCCCGACTTCACCCTCACCGACGTCAACGGCCAGCCCTACGACTTCGCCACCGAGACCCAGGGCCAGCTCACGTTCCTGTTCTTCGGCTACACGAACTGCCCTGACGTGTGCCCGATCAGCATGGCCACGCTCACCTCGGCCCTGTCCGACCTCAACCGAGTGGGCGCCAAGGTCGTGTTCGTCACCACCGACCCGTCCCGTGACACCCCCGAGCAGCTGACCAAGTTCCTGTCGGCGTACCCGGTCGACGTGGTCGGGCTCACCGGCACCGTCGAGCAGCTCGAGGCGGCCCAGAAGGCGGCCGGCGTGACCGCCGCCATCGCCGAGGCCCCCGACGCCAAGGGCAACTACACCGTCGGGCACTCGGCCTCGATGAACGTCTACACGCCCGACGACCTGCAGCACCTGAGCTACCCGGCCGGCACGGTGCAGTCCGAGTGGATGCAGGACATCCCGAAGATCGCCGCCGACCCGTCCTGGAACGCCGCCAAGGGGGTGGCCGTCACCGACGCCTACGCCGGCCCGAGCACCGGCGGCAACGAGGCCGTCTACCTCACCCTCGCCAACGGCGGGGTCGACGACACGCTCGTCGGCGTCGAGTCGCCGAACGCCACCTCGGGCTCGCTGCACACCACCGACGGCACGACCATGGTCGAGAGCGAGCAGATCACCGTGCCCTCCGGTGGCAGCGTCACAATGGCGCCGGGCGGCACCCACGTGATGCTCGAGGGCCTCACCGCCGACGTGGCCCCGGGCCAGACCGTCACCGTTGTGCTGCGCTTCAAGAAGGCGCCGCCGCTCACCGTGCAGGTCCCGGTCGTGAGCTTCGACGCCCTGGCTGCGAGGATCGGGTCGTGAGAGAGCTCCAGGTCCTCGCGGTGAGCTGGTGGTGCCAGAGCACCCGGGCGCCGTGGACCTGGACCCCCAAGATCTACATCGGCGTCTGGATCGTGATGGCCGTGATCCTGGGCAGCTACGGCCTCGCCATGCGCAAGCGGGCCAAGTCGGTCGGCCTCGACTCCCGCGACAAGCGGGCCATCACCTGGTTCGTGCTCGGCACGCTGGGCCTGTGGCTCGCCACCGACTGGCCCCTCGGCCTGCTCGGCTCGGGCTACCTGCTCAGCATCCACACCACCCTCTACCTGATCTACACGATGGTGGCGGCGCCGCTGATGCTGATCGGCATCCCGCAGTGGATGGCCCGCGCCATGCTCGACCGGCTGCACGGCTGGGGCGTCTACCGCTGGAGCGTGAAGCCGTGGATCGCGGCGATCGTGCTCAACCTGGCGCTGGTGTTCACCCACCTGCCGTTCATCGTCGACCCGTTCCGCTCGTCGCAGTTCGGCTCGTTCGCCCTCGACGCCATCTGGCTGATCTCGGGCGTGGTCGGGTGGCTCCCCGTCGTGACCCCGTTCCGCGGCGACCGCATCAAGGCGCCGATCTGGAAGTGCGTCTACCTGTTCATCGCCTTCGGGGCCTTCCCGATGCTGCCCGGTGCGTTCATCACGTTCTCGCCGCTGCCGCTCTACCGGGTCTACGAGCTGGCGCCACGCTTCGGCGACTGGTCGCCGGAGGACGACCAGCAGCTGGCCGGCGCCCTCATGAAGGTCGGCAACATCCCGATCCTCTGGTCGGTCATCGCCGCCGTGTTCGTGAAGACCTCGCTCGCCCAGAACAAGGACGACCTGCGGATCGGCTACGTCGACGACGAGGGCAACCCGTTGCCGCCGGCCGACGCCACGCCGCCGACCCCCTCCACGCCCGTCGCCTGAGCGCAGCGGTACCGTCGCGCCGATGAGGGCCGCGGCGGTGCAGATGTGGTGCGGGCCCGAGCGCGACGAGAACCTGGCGCGCGCCGCCGGCCTGGTCGGGCGGGCGGCCGCCGACGGCGCCGAGCTGATCGTGCTCCCCGAGCTGTTCGCGGTGCTCGGCCGCGACGACGCCATGCGGGCCGCGGCCGAACCGCTGCACGGGCCGACGCTCGAGTGGGCCTCGGTGCAGGCCGTGCGGCACGGCGTCGACCTGGTGGCCGGGAGCTTCGTCGAGGCCGACGGCGACCGGCTCTTCAACACGTCGTGCCTGGTGGGCCGCGACGGCTCGCTGCTGGCCTCCTACCGCAAGGTCCACCTCTTCGACGTGGGCGTGCCGGGGGCCGCCACCCGCGAGTCGACGACCTTCTCGCCGGGCCCGGGCCCGGTGGTGGCCACAGCCGGTCCGCCCGACGGGCCGACCGCAGTGGGCCTCACCGTCTGCTACGACCTGCGCTTCCCCGAGCTCTTCCGCATCGAGGCGCTCATGGGCGCCCGGGTGGTGACGGTGCCGGCCGCCTTCACCCGTGCCACCGGCGAGCCCCACTGGGAGCTGCTGCTGCGGGCCCGGGCGGTCGAGGACCAGGTCTTCGTCGTGGCCGGCGCGCAGTGGGGCACCTCACCCGACGGCACCGCCCGCCACGGCCACGCCGCGGTGGTCGACCCGTGGGGGCGCGTGCTGGCCGACGCCGGTCCCGAGGGCGACGGGGTGGCGGTGGCCGAGCTCGACCTGGCCGAGCTGGAGCGGGTGCGCGACCGGTTGCCGAGCCTGACCAACCGCCGGCCCGAGGCCTATCCCTGGCCGGCCACCGGCGGGTCGGAGTCGTAGCTGAGCAGCGCCCCCGGGAACTGGCCCTCGACGTACGAGGGCGCCAGCGAGGCCTCGGTGGGATCGATGCCGAACACCCATCGCAGCTGGGCGACGACGAGGTGGTTGGTGACGTCGTAGCCGGTCTGTGGGTCGAGGTAGCCGTCGGTGCAGCCGTCCTCGCCCAGCCGGAGCAGCGGGGCGATGGCCGGGAGCTGGGCGGCGAACTGGGTGAGCCCGCCCTGGGCCCGGATCGGCGCGCACAGGTCGGTGAAGGCGTTGTGGCCTGCGCCCGCCAGCACGGCGAAGCGCTTGGGCGGCTTCAGCCACTGGTACTCGGCCTTCACCGACGCCAGCGGGATCACGCCGTCGCGCTCACCGGTGATGAGCATCGAGGGCTTGTCGGGCGGCGCCTTGGCCGCGTAGCCCGCGTCGATGGCGGCCTGGTCGATGCCGCCCGACGAGGCGAGGTCGAGGGGCGAGGCCGGGGCCAGGCCGATGAAGGTGGCGATGTCGTCGTCGTAGACGAGCTGGGCCGCGGCCCCGCCACCGGCCGAGTGGCCCTCGGCGGCCACCTTGGTGGTGTCGACGGCACCGGCGAAGCGGCCGCCCGCCGCGTTCTGGGTGCGGAGGAGGTCGAGGGTGTCGCGCAGGTCCTGCACGTCCTCGTCGCCCTGGGCCACCTGCCCGGTCGCGACGGCGGCGAGGTCGCGGCTGGTGTGGTCGGGCGCGGCCACCACGAAGCCCCAGGAGGCCAGGTGCGACATGTGGCCGGCGGAGTACTGCGGGTAGCTGCCGAACCCGTGGCTGTAGAGCACGACCGGGAAGGGCCCGTCGGCGATCGGCGCATCGGTGGTGGCGTCGAGGGGCAGCTGCTGGATGAGCTTGGCCGGCACGATCGCCCGGAACGCCTCGGGGAACGCCACGGCCGAGCTGTAGCCAGTGGCCGGGGTGCCCTCGGAGAGCCGGGCCGGGTCAGCCGGGTAGTAGAGGTACACCGTCTTGGCGCCGATGGTGAGCGTGACCGTGCCCACCGGGTAGGGGCCGGGCGCGGCGTAGTCGGTGGGGCCGCTGGCGACGGTGGTGTCGCTCGACGAGCCGCTCGATCCGCCGCTGCTGCACGCGGCGACGATCAGGGACAGGCACGCGACGAGGGCGACGACGACGGCCGTCCCCCCGCCCGGGCGCCCACGGAGGGACCTCGGAACCAACGGCATGGGCCGACACGGTACCGACCTCCGACGGTCCCGGCCGGGTCGACGCGGCGATCGGGCGATCGGGATGAGAGGGCGGGATCAGCTGCGATCAGCGGCGGCGGCCGTCGCCGGGCTGCGCCCTCGTCGTCTTGCGGAGGTACATCTGCCGGTCGGCCTCGTCGAGCAGCTCGTCGGGGTCGTCGACGTGGTCGGCCACCGCGATGCCGATCGAGGCGTGAGGGGTCACGGTGCCGTCGCGCAGGTGGATGGGCGTCTCGATCGACGCCTCGACACGGGCCACCAGTCCCTCGACCTCGTCGAGGTCGGTCAGCTCGCACACGGCCACGAACTCGTCGCCGCCGAGGCGGGCCACCGTGTCGCCGGCGCGGACGGTGTGGGAGAGGCGGGCCGCGGTCGTGCGCAGCACGTGGTCGCCGGCGGCGTGGCCGTGGCGGTCGTTGATGGCCTTGAACTCGTCGAGGTCGAGGAAGAGGAGGGCGAGCACCGAGCCCGGCTCGGCGCGCTCGAGGCGGTTACCGGCCTGGCGGATGCGGTCCGAGAGCAGGGCCCGGTTCGGCAGCTGGGTGAGCTGGTCGTGGGTGGCGTCGTGGGCCAGGCGGCGCTCGGCCTGCACCCGCTCGGACACGTCGTCGACGGTGGCCACCCAGCCCGTCGGGTCGTCGTCGGCGCCGAGCACTGCGAAGGTCAGCTCGAGCGACCGCCCCGGTTCGTCCGCGGTGCGGACCACCAACCGCTGGCGCACCCCGGTGTCGAGCAGCACGGCGATGGCGGCCACCAGCTCGGCACGGTCGTCGGGGTGCACGGTGGCCTCCCAGCCGTGGCCGAGCAGCTCGTCGAGGGGCCGCCCGAAGAGGGCCACGGCGGCGTCGTTGAGGTACACGGCTGTGCCCATGCCGACCACCGTGATGACGCCGAGCGGCAAGGCGGCGCCGAGCGCCTCGAACTCGCCGGCCCAGCGCTCGCGCAGGTCGATCGGCACGTCCGCGCCGGGCTGATCCGCCCCCGACCTGGGGTGCGACTGTCCCGCCGTCCGGGATGTGGCGCCGCCCACGTTCGACATCGGACCCTCCTGGAACTTCCCTCTACCCACCCCCGGCGCCTCACCGCGCGGATCAGGCGCATCCGCGCGCTGCGTGGCGACACGTAACCTCGGGCCGCCACGAACGCCGGGGGGGGACACCGATGCGCATCGCCCAGATCACCGATCTCCACGTCGACACCGACGGCGGCTTCATGCGGAGCTTCGTCGACGCCAACGCCAAGCTGGCGGCCGCCGTCGAGTTCCTGCAGGAGCGCTCGGACCGCATCGACGCGGTGCTGATCACCGGCGACGTCACCAACGACGGCCGCCCCGAGCAGTACCAGCTGCTCCTCGAGCTGCTCGCCCCGCTCACCATCCCCACCTACGTCGTGCCCGGGAACCACGACGACCGCGAGGCCTTCCGCGCCGCGTTCGCCGACCGGCCCTGGCTGCCCGCCGCCGGGCCGGTCGACTTCGTGGTCGACGACCACCCCGTCCGCCTCGTCGGCATCGACACCACCGAGCCCGACCGCCACGACGGCGTGTTCCACCCCGAGCAGGCCGAGTGGCTCGACGCCGTGCTGTCGGAGCAGCCCGACCGGGCCACCGTGATCTTCGGCCACCACCCCCCGTTCCTCACCGGGCTGTGGATGTTCGACTCGCTGCGCCTCAACGGCTCGGAGCACCTGCGCGACGTCGTCGCCCGCCACCCGCAGGTGCGCCTGGTGGTGTCGGGCCACGTGCACCGGCCCGTGAGCTCGGCGTGGGGGACGGTGGCCCTCACGACGTCGCCCAGCACCACCCACCAGAGCCGCTGCGACCTCCACCCCGACGAGGGCGCCGGGGTTACCGACGAGACCCCCATGCTGCAGATCCACCGCGTCGAGGACGACCTGGTGATCACCCACACCATGCCGTTCGAGGCGCCGACCAAGGACCTCGACTTCGGTTCCGTCATCCAGGACTGGCCTGCGGCACGGGATCGCATCCTCGCCGGCCCGCCGTTCCCGAAGGGCGCCGGCGGGATGTTCTGACCGTCTCGGGCGCGGCGGGGTAGGGGCACCTCGTCGATCCAGTCGTCCCCCCGGGCGGCG
>CAMFLJ010000095.1 GCA_945957335.1 uncultured Actinomycetes bacterium
CCCGGTTGGCGCACCGCGCCGGCGGCGTGGACCACGATGCCGGGCACCGTCGTGGTGGCGGCCACCACCGGCCCGGGCGCCGCCACCGTGGTGACCGGCGCCGAGAACAGGGCGTCGTCGCCCTCGGCGTGATCGCCGACCGGGCGCAGGGCGAGCCACCCGAGGCCGGCAACGAGCGCGACACCGACCGCACCGGCGGCCGCCAGCGCCAGGGTGCGCGGCCGGACCGAGCCCACCAGGCGCTCGACCAGGTCGGTGAGCGCCGGACGGCCCTCGGGCGACGGGCGCCCCGGGACGGGCCGCCCCTCTCGCAGTGCCTCGAGCGCTGCCTCGGCTCGCGCGTCGATGTCGGGACCGTGATCGGGCACGGCAGACCCCCGTCGGGTCGGCGCCGCCATGGGGCGGCGCTCGGTTCGCTGGGGGAAGGGGCCCGGAGGCCGGTGGTCAGGCTAGGGCGGCGACAGGCCCGACGGAAGGGCGCCCGCCGCCCTGGCTCAGAACAGGCGGGAGGTGAGCTGGCGGCGGTAGGCGCCGGTGCGCGGGTCATCGGGGCCCAGCAGCTCAAGGAGGTCGACGAACTCCTGGCGGGCCGCGTCGTCGGCCTTCACCTGGTCGAGCAGCACGAGCAGGCGGGCCTCGATGTCGGCGTCGCTGGTGTAGGCGCCACCGCTGCGGGCGAGGGCCGCCACCCGGCGGGTGTCGGGCGTCTCGGGGATGCGGGCGAGCAGCTCGAGGGCCTCGGCGGAGCGCTCCTCGCCGACGAGCAGCTCGGCCAGGTCGACGATGGCGCCCTCGTCGTCGGGCTCGAGCTCGAGCGCGGCGCGCAGCGAGGCCTCGTCACCGATCTCGCGCAGGCGCTCGACCTCGGTCTGCTCGGCCGTGGGCAGCAGCCGAGCGACGAACTCGCGCACCTGGTCCTCGCCCTGGGCGCCGACGAAGGTGTCGACGGGCTGGCCGCCGACCAGGGCGAACACCGCCGGGATGCTCTGCACCCGGAACGCCTGGGAGATCGCCGGGTTGGCGTCGACGTCGACCTTGGCCAGGACGACCTGCCCGTCGGTCTCGTCGATCACCTTCTCGAGGATCGGGCCGAGGGTCTTGCAGGGCCCGCACCACTCCGCCCAGAGGTCGACGACCACGGGGGTGGTCATCGACCGCTCGAGCACGTCGGTCTGGAAGGTCGCATCGGTCACGTCGATCGTCACGCCGCCAGGATACGGGGACGAGCGCCCGGGCAGGCCCGAGCCACGGGCCGGTAGCGTGTCCCTTCACCCCGTCGCTGAGGAGGCACCGTGGACGACCCGGCAGCCGTCGCCGGCATCGACGTCGACAACGTCACGACCTGGATGACCGACAACGCCTCCGGGGTGGTCCCGCCGCTCTCGTTCGAGCTCATCACCGGCGGGCGCTCCAACCTCACGTTTCGGGTCGCCGACACCGCCGACGGGCGGTGGGTGCTGCGTCGTCCCCCGCTCGGGCACGTGCTCGCCACCGCCCACGACGTCGCCCGCGAGCACCGCATCATCGATGCCCTCACCGGCACCGACGTGCCGGTGCCGCCGCTCGTCGGGCTCTGCACCGACGAGGCCGTGAACGGCGCGCCGTTCTACGTCATGGAGCACGTCGACGGCATCGTCGCCCGCGACGCCGAGTCGGGCGACGCCATCCCGGTCGAGGCCCGCCGGGCCGTCACCGAGGCCCTGGTCGACGGGCTCGTCGCCATCCAGGAGGTCGACGTCGACGCCGTCGGGCTCGGCGACCTCGGCCGCCGCGAGGCCTACGTCGAGCGCCAGCTCTCGCGTTGGCAGCGCCAGTGGGAGGCCACCCGCGACACCGACGTCCCCGTGATGGAGGAGCTCCACGCCCGCCTCGCGGCCGACGTCCCCGAGCAGGGCCCGGCCACGATCGTGCACGGCGACTACCGCCTCGACAACTGCATCGTCGGCCCCGAGGGCGCCGTGCGGGCGGTGCTCGACTGGGAGCTGTGCACGCTCGGCGACCCCCTCGCCGACGTCGGCCAGCTGATGGTCTACTGGGTCGAGCCGGGCGATCCCTTCGCCGGCGCACTGCCGTCGGCCACCACCCTCGACGGCTTCCCTCGCCGCTCGGAGGTCCTCGACCTCTACGCCGAGCGCTCGGGCCGGGACCTCTCCCGCATCGGCTTCTACACCGCCCTCGGCTACTGGAAGCTGGCCTGCATCCTCCAGGGCGTGGCCGTGCGCTACCGGGCCGGCGCCATGGGCGACGACGGCCACGAGGTCGGCCAGCACTTCTCCCAGCAGGTGGCCGCGCTCGGCGAGGTCGGCCTGGCGGCGCTCACCGACGACAGCGGGGTGCCCCGTGCCTGAGCTCTACGACCTCCACGAGTCGCCCGACCTCACCGACCCCGTGCTGGTCGTCGGGCTCGACGGGTGGATCGACGCCGGCTACGCCGCCACCAACGCCGTCGGCACGATGCTCGAGGGCGCCGGCTACGTCACCGTCGCCACCTTCGACACCGACCTGCTGCTCGACCACCGCTCGCGCCGGCCGACCATGCACATCGACGACGGGGTGAACACCGGGCTCACGTGGCCCACCATCGAGCTGCGCGCCGCCGTCGACATCGAGGGCGGCGAGGCGCTGTTCCTGGTCGGCGCCGAGCCCGACCACCTCTGGCGGGCCTTCTCGTCCGCCGTGATCGACCTCGCCCACGAGTTCGGCACCACCGAGGTCGTGTCGCTCGGGGCCTACCCCGCCGCAGTCCCCCACACCCGACCGGTGCGGGTGATCGGCACCGCCATCGACCCCGAGCGGGCCCACCGGGTCGGCACGGTGGCCGGGCGCATCGACGTGCCGGCCGGCGTGCACGCGGCCATCGAGGCCGCCGCCGACGAGAGCGGGCTGCCCTCGCTGAGCCTCTGGGCCCAGGTGCCGCACTACTCCGCGGCCATGCCCTACCAGGAGGCCTCGCTCGCCCTCATCGAGGCGCTCGGCACCCACGCCCTGCTCAATTTCCCGACGGGCACCCTGGCCAACGACGCCAGCGCCGCCCGCGCCCGCCTCGACGAGCTCGTCGGCAACAACGCCGAGCACCAGGCCATGGTCGCCCAGCTCGAGCACCAGTACGAGGCCGCCGAGGGCATCCGCGGCCCTCTCCCGACCGGCGACGACCTCGCCGCCGAGCTCGAACGGTTCCTGCGCGAGCAGGACTAGCCGGCGACGATGTTGACGAGCTGCGGCGGGCGGGCGATGACCTTCCGCGGCGGCTTGCCGCCCAGGTGGGCCTGGACCTTCGCGCTGGCGAGGGCGAGCGCCTCGGCCTCGGCGGCGTCGACGCCGGCCGGCACCTCGATGCGGTCACGGACCTTGCCGTTGACCTGAACCACCATGGTGACGGTGTCGACGACGAGCTTGGCGGCGTCGGCCACCGGCCACGGCTGCTCGTGCACGTGGCCACCGCGGCGGCGCTCCCACAGCTCCGCGGTGACGTGCGGCGCCATCGGCGCCATCAACAGCAGCACGGTGTCGACGGCCTCGTCGAGCGTGGCGGCTCGGGCGCCGGCGTCGGACTGCGCGTACCGGTAGAGCTCGTTGGTGTGCTCCATGAAGGCGGCCACCGCGGTGTTGTACGACCAGCGGTCGTAGTCGTCGCTGACCTTGGCGATGAGGCGGTGGGTGGCCCGGTCGACCTCGACGTCGGCGTCGGAGCGCTCGCGCTCGACGACCGTGCCGACCTCACCGGAGGCGAGGCGCCACAGGCGCGACAGGAAGCGGCTGCAGCCGTCGATGCCCACGCCCTCCCAGTCGACGTCGTCCTGGGGCGGGCCGACGAAGAGGTGGGCCAGGCGCAGGGCGTCGGCCCCCTCGGCGTCGAGGATCTCCTCGGGCGCCACGAGGTTGCCCTTCGACTTCGACATCTTGTCGCCGCCGAGGCGGATCATCCCCTGGGTGAACAGCCGTGAGAACGGCTCGCGCAGCTCCTTGGGCGCGACGCCGAGGTCGGCGAGCGCCTTGGTGAAGAAGCGGGCGTACATCAGGTGGAGGATGGCGTGCTCGACCCCGCCGATGTACTGGTCGACGGGCATCCACGCGGCCGCCGCATCGACCGACACCGGGGCCTCGGTGCTCCATGGCTCGCAGAAGCGCAGGAAGTACCAGGACGAGTCGACGAACGTGTCCATCGTGTCGGTCTCGCGCGTGGCGGGCCCGCCGCACGACGGGCACGTCGTGTGCAGGAACGCCTCGTTGAGCCGCAGCGGCGACTCGCCGGTGGGCAGGAACTCGACGTCGTCGGGCGCCAGCACCGGGAGCTGGTCGTCGGGCACGGGCACGATGCCGCAGCCGTCGCAGTAGACGACCGGGATCGGGCAGCCCCAGTAGCGCTGGCGGCTGACCAGCCAGTCGCGGAGGCGGTAGTTGACCTTGCCCTCGCCGATGCCGTCGGCCTCGAGGAAGGCGATGGCGGCGGCGATGGCCTCCTCCTTGCCCATGCCGTCCATGAAGCCGCTGTTGACGTGGACGCCGTCGCCGGTCCAGGCCTCGCCCTCCCAGTCGTCGGGCGGCTGGATGGTGCGCACGACGGGCAGGCCGTGCACCTTGGCGAAGTCGAAGTCGCGCTGGTCCTCGGCGGGCACCGCCATGATCGCCCCGGTGCCGTAGCCCATCAGCACGTAGTCGGCGAGGTAGAGCGGCACCGGCGAGCCGGTGAAGGGGTTGCGCAGGTAGGCACCGGTGAACGAGCCCCGCTTGTCGAGGGAGCCCTCCGAGGACATGCGCTCGACGTCGGTGGCCTGGCGGGCGGCGGCCACGAAGGCGTCGACGTCGGCCCGCCGGTCGTCGGTGACGATCGAGGCGACGAGGGGGTGCTCGGGCGCCATCACGGCGTAGGTCATGCCGAAGCTGGTGTCGGGACGGGTGGTGAACACCCGCACCGAGGCGCCGTCGGGGCGCGGCGTGCCGTCGGCGTCGGTGACGGCCATGTCGAACTCGGCGCCCTCGGAGCGGCCGATCCAGTTGCGCTGCATGACCTTGACCCGCTCGGGCCAGTCGAGCGCGTCGATGTCGTCGAGCAGCTGGTCGGCGTAGTCGGTGATCTTGAAGAACCACTGCTCGAGGTCGCGCTTCTCGACCACGTCGCCGGAGCGCTCACAGGTGCCGTCGGCCAGGACCTGCTCGTTGGCCAGCACCGTCTGGCAGCCCGGGCACCAGTTGACCTGCGCGTTGCGGCGGTAGGCCAGGCCGGCCTCGAGCAGCCGCAGGAAGATCCACTGGGTCCAGCGCTGGTACTCGGGGTCGTGGCTGGTGACCTGGCGCCGCCAGTCGTAGACGGCGCCGATGCGCAGGATCGAGCTGCGCAGCTGCTCGATCCGCTCGTCGGTGAACTCACGGGGGTGGCGGCCGGTCTTGATGGCGGCGTTCTCGGCCGGGAGCCCGAAGCTGTCGAAGCCCATCGGCGACAGCACGGCGTAGCCGTTCATCGTGCGGTGACGGACGTTGAGGTCGCCGAAGGTGTAGTTGCGCACGTGCCCCATGTGGGCCGAGCCGCTGGGGTACGGGTACATGCACAGCGTGTACCAGTGCGGCCTCGGGTCGTCGTTGTCGACCTCGTAGGTCCCGTGCTCGGCCCAGTACGCCTGCCACTTCTGCTCGATCGCCTGGGGGTCGTAGCCGTCAGCCATAGGCCGGACATCGTACGCGTTGGCTGTCGCACCCCCTGCGTACGTTGGCCGACATGTGCCGCGTCTGTTCCGATTTTGCGAGCCGCTGGACGGCCGGTAATGTCAACGATCCCTACGGGGCTATAGCTCAGTTGGTAGAGCGCTTCCATGGCATGGAAGAGGTCAAGGGTTCGATTCCCTTTAGCTCCACAACAGAATCAGACTGCGAGAGACCAGCTTCCAGCTGGTCTCTCGCCGGTTTTGTCGCCGGGGCCTCCCCCATCCCTCCCGCTGGGGCAAGGGCCCGTCGACGTGCCGCGTCGTCGGTTGCGACAGGCCAGTGCGAGGACAGGGTCTGTGCCGCTCTCACTACCACCGGGAGACTGGGCACTGATGGTGGCGCTGGCGCAGCAGCTCGGCGGGATCGTCGCTGCCGAGGGGACCTTCAGCGTTGTCCACTCCGCCGTCGGCGATGGCGCGGTGCGTTCCTCGTTCGGGTTCGCAGTGATGCTCGGAGCGGTCGACCGGATGACACTCGATCTCTTCCAGGCGTACCTGGGGGTCGGCCGGATCCGCACCTACCGCCGCCGCAAGGCGCACCACGACGACTGCGTGGTGTTCGCCGTGCGGGCGTTCTCGGACCTGCTCGACGTGATCGTGCCGTTCATGGACGAGCACCTCCCTCCGTCGCACAAGCGCACCCAGTACCTGACCTGGCGCGAGCATCTGCTCGCCTACGACCGCACCCGGAGCGACCGACGCAGGCGGTCGCTCCGCCCTTCCACCTGAGGACCGGCCTGGCAACGGAGCGTTCACACGACCATGACCTCCGGCCCTCGCGCCGTCGAGCGACGGGGCGTAGCGTCCCGGGCATGGCGGACCTGCTCACGCTGACCTCGGGCCTCCCGGAGCGCGCCCTCGCCGCCGACGAGGTGCTCGTGGTCGAGGGCGAGGCCCCCGACCACCTCTACGTGCTGGTCGAGGGCGAGCTGCTGGTGCGCCGAGGCGGCGACGACCTCATCGCCTTCGACCAGCCCGGTGCCTGCATCGGCGAAAAGGCCGTGCTGCTCAACCGTCCGCACCGGTCGTCGGTCGTGGCCACCAGGCCGACCCGGGTGCGGGTGGTCGAGGACGCCGCCGAGCGCATCCACCACAGCCCCGAGGTGCTCCTCGAGGTCGCCGTCCTCCTGGCCGGCCGCCTCGAGATGGTCGAGTCGTTCCTGAGCGACCTGCAGCACCAGTACCGCGACCACGACGGGGGCCTCGGGATAATCGGGGACGTCCTGGGCGCGCTCGCCCACCACCACGGTCCGACCGAGCTCTCCCCCGGCTCGGAGCGCGACCCCGACCCGCTCTACTGACCGCGCCGGCGACACCCGCGAGCTGGCTCGCATCGCGTCGTCGGAGACCACGTCCGAGCCAGCTCCGGCAGGCCGTTCCGAGCCGGGCGATCAGCCGGCAGAGGGCAGGAGCCCGGCGAGCGACTGCTCCTGCTCGCCGTCGTAGGACCACCACGTCGCGGTCCACGCGTCGAGGTCGACCACCACGTGGCTGGGCTCGGGGCCGGTCTGGCGGCCCGCGTTCACGACCCACGTCGCGCCGGTGGGGGCCACCCACGACCCGCCGTCGACCCACGGCGACTGGTGCACGTGCCCGGTGAGCAGCAGGTCGGGCCGGTGCTGCTCGACCCATCCTGCGAGGTCGGCGTCGCCGTAGGTCCGGCTGCCGATCCAGCTCACGGGCAGGTCGGGCGGGGGCCAGTGGTAGACCCAGATCCAGCGCCGGGCGCCGCTGCTCTCCCGCTGCGCCGCCTGCTCGGCCAGGCCGGTCTCGAGCCGGGTGCGACCCACCGGCCCGTCCCACCAGGGGAAGACGCTCAGCAGGTCGTCGCCCACGACCAGCGAGCCGTTGTCGACCACCACACCGCTCGCCCGTGCCGCGGCCAGCCAGGGTGCGGCCTGCTCACCGTCGGCGTCGCGCTCGGTGAGGTCGTGGTTGCCGGAGCACACCGCCACCGTCGTGCGGCCGGAGAGCTTCTCGAGGTAGCGCAGCACCACCGGGATCTGCGCCGCGAGGGGCACGGTGGAGGAGACGTCGAGGAGGTCGCCGACGACCACCACGACCTCGTGCTCGGCGGCGTGGGCGAGCAGCCAGTCGAGCTGACGCATGTCGTAGTGCACGTCCCCGACCACCAGCAGCGTCCGCCCGTCCGGCATCAGCCCGCCGCTTCCCCCGAGGTGTCGAGCTCGGCGCGCCAGTCGAGTGAGGGCACGTCGCGCCAGAGGCGCTCGAGGTCGTAGAACTCCCGAGCCTCGTCGAGGAAGACGTGCACGATGAAGTCGCCGTAGTCGAGCAGCACCCACTGGGCGCCGTCGAGGCCCTCGACCCGGAGGGGCTTGGGCCCGCCGGCCAGGGTGAGCTGCTCCTCGACCTCCTCGGCCACCGCCCGGACCTGTCGGGTGTTCGAGCCGCCGGTGATCACGAACCAGCCGGTGATGGCCAGCACCTCACCGACCTCGAGCACCACCGTGGGCTCGTCGGTCTTGGAGTCGGCGGCGCGGGCCGCCTGCAGGACCCACGTGCGCAGGTCGTCGTCGTCAGCCACCTTGGCCTCCCAGCGTGCTCGGGGCCGGTCCCGAGGTGTCGGTGCCCACGGCGGCGACGTAGTCCTCACCGAGGACGACGGTGAGGTCGGTGGCGGAGTTGGTCTGCTCGCTCTTCACGACCTCGCCGACCCCGAGGGCGTCGCGCATGTCCTGCGCGGCCTTGGCGTAGGCGTCGTCGTAGTAGACGAACTGCGTGGTGCTCTGCCCGAACGAGCGGGCGTTGCCGACGACGTCGACCTGGGCGCCGGCGGCAGCGAGGGTGATGGCCGCCCCGACGCCGTTGCCGAGCTTGCCGGTGCCGTCGAGCACCCGCAGGCGGGGACGGGCGCCGGGCGCGCCTTCGGGGAACGGGATGATGGCGGCCACGGCGGCCATCGCGCCCTCCTCGTCGACGACGAACTGCTCGTTGCCCGCCGCGTCCGGGAAGTAGGGCTTCACCGGCAGGGTCTCGTACTGCACCTGGTCGGCGCCGAGGGAGAGCAGGAGCTGGCCCAGCCCGCTGTCGGCGGGGACGCCGAGCGCCGCGGCACCGCCGGTGCCGACCTTGGCGAGCCACGCCCGCCAGAAGGCCTGGACCCGCACGAGGCGGGCGAGGTCGCTCTCGTTGGCGCCCTGTCCGGACATGTAGGGCCAGACCTGGGCGGCGGTGAGCTGGATGGAGCCCTTCGGGAAGACCACGGCGCCGTTGGGGCCCACGACCGGGTCCGGGCTGTTCACGGTGATGGGGGCACCGGGGCCGACGATCCCGGCCCAGTCGGAGGCCTTCACCACGTGGACCTCACCGAAGCTGAGGTCGAGGAGGCCACCGACCGCCGAGGTGTAGGCGTCGAGGCCGAAGTTGTCGTACACCCACTGCAGGGTGACGTAGCCCGCCGGGCTCGGCACCACGACCGCGCTGGGGATGCTGAGCAGGCCGCCCGACCCGTCCGAGGTGCGGGCGAGCACCGCGCCGTTGTCGAGCTTGCCGTTGGCGTCGACCGACACCACGAGGGCGGTCGGGGTCGGCTCGACGAGGGCCTCGTAGCCGGGAGCGGTCGGGTCGGTGACCCGCGTGACCAGCTGGCCGTCGGTGCTGGCCAGGATGACCTTCATGCCGGCCCACACGAGGGCGGGGATGGCGAGGACGAGCAGGACGAGCGCGACCGGGTAGCCGACGCGCCACCACAGCGAGCGCCGCCGTCGGGCGGGCTGCTCGGCGGGCTGCGTGGTGACCGGTCCGACGTCGTCGCCGGCAGGGCCGACGGTGGGGGAAGGGGGCGTCGCGGTGGTCATGAGCTGCGGAAACCGTACAACCGGCGGTCGCGGATGACGGACCACACCCCGGGCGGCACGAGCAGGTCGAGGGGACGGCCGTCGGCGACCCGGGCCCGCAGGTCGGTGCTCGCCAGCTCGATGCGCGGGATCTCGACCCGGCGCAGCGGCCAGCCGTCGGGCGGGGCGTCGCACTCGATGCCTGGGCGGTCGACGAGGACCAGGGTGGCCAGCTCGGGGAGCCGGTCGGCGCGGTCCCAGGTCAGGAGGCCGGCGGCGGCGTCGGCGCCGACGATGAGGAAGCGCTCTCCGCCAGGGTCGGCGGCCGCGAGCTCGGCGAGGGTGTCGACCATGTAGCTGGGCCCACCCCGACCGATCTCGAGGTCGCTCGCCACGAGCCCGTCGAGGCCCTCGATCGCGGCCTGCACCATCGCCATGCGGTCGGCCGCCGGGGTGACGGGCCGCTCGGCGGTCTTCTGCCAGGGGTCGTTGGCGACGACCAGGAGCACCTCGTCGAGAGAGAGGGCGTGGCGCACGTTCAGCGCCGCCAGGAGGTGCCCGATGTGGGGCGGATCGAAGGTGCCGCCGAGCACCCCGGTGCGCCGTCCTGGTGCCGCCATAGGGCACCGAGTGTAGGGGCGGGCCGAAATTGGGTAGGCGATCTGGGAGGTTTCCCTTCACCATGGGTGGCCACGCGCCGATGGAGACAGGCTGGGCCCTTACCGGCAACGGAGCCGGAACACCCCCTTCGGTGACGGATGTCACGCCCAACCCGCGGAACAACACGACGGGCGACTGCGGTTACATCACTGTCATTTCCCCCGTCCGTGAGGGCGGGTTAACGGGAACAGAGAACAGCGTACCGAGGCCCCCACCAGGAGGCTCCGGAATGGAGACGAAGCACCCATGAGCGATTCCGTCGGCCAGTACCTCAACGAGATCGGCCTCGTCCCCCTCCTCACCGCCGAGGAGGAGCGGGAGCTGTCCCAGATCATCGAGAAGGGCCGTGACGCCGCGGTCCTGCTCGAGAACGGCGAGCGCTCCGTCGAGCTGCGCCGCGCCGTCAAGAACGCAGCGGCCGCCAAGGACCGCTTCATTCGGGCCAACCTGCGCCTCGTGGTCAGCGTCGCCCGCCGCTACCCCCTGCCCCCGGGCATGGAGCTGCTCGACCTCATCCAGGAGGGCAACCTGGGCCTCGAGCACGCCGTCGACAAGTTCGACTGGCGCAAGGGGTTCAAGTTCTCGACCTACGCCACCTTCTGGATCCGCCAGGCCATCGGCCGGGCCCTCGACCAGAAGGCCAGCCTCGTCCGCCTCCCCGGCGATCGCTCCGCATCCCTGCGGGCCGCGCTGCGCCAGGTCAGCGGCGACGGCGACGAGCTCGACGACGAGCACGCCCGCCTGCACCGGCTCACCACGCCCACCTCGCTCGACCGCACCATCGGCGACGACGACTCCAACGAGCTCATCGACCTCATCGCCGACTCGCTGCCCGGCCCCGAGCAGATCGTGATGGACCAGCAGGACGAGCAGATGGTCACCGACCTCCTGTCGATGCTCGACTCCCGGGCCCGCTTCGCCGTCGAGCAGCGCTTCGGCCTCCATGACGGGCGCAAGCGCTCCTATCGCGAGGTCGGCGAGGAGCTCGGTGTCACCGCCGAGGCCGCCCGGCGCCTCGTGAAGCGGGCGGTCACCGCCGTGCGGGACAGCGCCGGCGACCGCATCGACGCCGCCTGATCCCCCGGGGCCCCCGCCCCGTCATCCAATCGTCTGCTCCGCCGCCCGGTCCCGCCGGGCGGCGGACCTGTCTCGTGGCCGACCCGACGGCAAACGGCTTTGCGCCGTGCGTCGCGGGTCCGGCAACGTGGAGATCCGTGGAAACCACCTGGTCACCTACGTCGTGGCGCGATCGCCCGGCCGTCCAGCAGCCCGACTGGGGCGACACCGGCGCGCTCGACGCCACCGTCAAGACCCTGGCCACCCTGCCCCCGCTCGTGTTCGCCGGCGAGGCCCGCCGCCTCACCGCCGACCTGGCCAAGGTCGCCGCCGGCGAGGCATTCCTGCTCCAGGCGGGCGACTGCGCGGAGTCCTTCGACGCCTTCTCGGCCGACGCCATCCGCGACAAGCTCAAGGTCATCCTCCAGATGGCCGTCGTGCTCACCTACTCCTCGGGCGTGCCGGTCGTGAAGGTCGGGCGCATCGCCGGGCAGTTCGCCAAGCCCCGCTCCGCCGACACCGAGACCGTCGACGGCGTGAGCCTCCCGTCGTTCCGCGGCCACATGGTGAACGACATCGACTTCACCGCGGCGGCCCGCGTGCCCGACCCCGAGC
>CAMFLJ010000096.1 GCA_945957335.1 uncultured Actinomycetes bacterium
GGGCTGGATCCAGCTCGAGCGCGACCGCGGCGGCGTCTACCTGGCGTTCCAGCCGTTGCCGCCGGGTGGCGAGAAGGGGGCCATGCGCCTGCGCCCCGACATCGAGGTCGTCGACATGGACGTCGCCCAGGCCCAGATCGAGGCGCTCGGCGGTCGCCTGGTGGCGGTCATCCAGGAGCCCGACGGCGACAGTCACCGGCGCATGGCCGATCCGGAGGGCAACGAGTTCACGATCCTGCTGCCGCTCCCCGAGAACCGGTAGCCGACTCAGGGTCAGGTGTCGTCAGCCTCGTCGCCGACGTCCCCGCTGGCGTCGCGCAGGGCCTCCTTCCACGACCGGAACCGGTCGTGGGTGGCTCCGTCGGGGCCGATTCCCGAGCCCGTGCCGTCGGGCCGCAGTCGGAAGGTCCACACCTCGGTGAGGTCGTCGGCGGCCACCGCCCCGTAGCGGGCGTCGGCCTTCACCGCGGGCCCGGCCCGCCACAGCAGGTAGCGCCCGATGCGGCGCAGGTACCCGGGCTCGGCGTCGATGTCGGTGCCGAGCTCACGGATCGCGGCCGGGGCCTCCGGCCACCGGGCCACCGGGATCCGCGAGTCGCGCTGGGGGAGCGCGGGCAGCTCGTCGGTGTGGACGTCGTGCTCGACGGGCGGGCGGTCCTCGGCGGGGACGGGCATCGGGCTCCTCGTCGGTGGGTGTCGGGGTGCCCGGACGCTACCGGCGCGCTGCCCGGCCCGGCCCGGACGCGCCGGTGCCCGCCTCGGGGGCGGGCACCGGGACACCTTCGGATGCGTCGGGTCAGCCCGTGAAGGCCGGGGTGACGCTGACCGCCTCGACCGCCGGGGCCTGGGTGGTGGTGGTCGACACCGGGGCCGAGCACGGGGTGCCCGCGACGGCGATGGTGAAGGCACCGATCGAGCCGTCGTCGCCGCCGGCCAGGTAGATCTGCAGGTCGGTGTTGGCCGCGGGGACGATGTCGCCGAGCGAGGCGATCACGTCGTTCGGGTTGCCGCTGGACGTGATGGTGGCGGTGGCGATGGTGAGGCCGCTCGGCCCCTCGACGGTGGCCTGGTCACCGGGGACGACGTCGGAGATGATCACGTCGCGGACGCCCTCGACGGTGCCGTTCAGGTCGACGCCGCCGGCCAGGGCCGCGCCCGAGCGCAGCGTGATGCGGCTGGTGCCGGTGGGGAAGCACGAGGTCTCGTCGGGCCACTCGACGACCCGTCGGCCCTGGGTGTCCCAGATCAGGCCCACCGTGGTGTGGGCCCCGGAGGCCACGTTCACGACGCCGGTCTGGGTCACCTGCGCGCAGTCGATGTCGCTGCCGGTGACGAAGCCCACGGTGTGGTTCACGCCGGTCGTGACCGAGATCGAGGTGCTCTCGCCGACGGCGAGGTTGGTCACGAACGTGCCGTCGACGCAGACGGTCTGGGTGAAGGTCGCCGACGGGTAGTTGAACGTCGCGGCCTGCACGATGGTGAGGTTGGTGCCGGCGGCACCGGCCGGAGCGGCGGCGAGGCCGAGCCCGAGGGTCAGGCAGGCGCCGGCCACGAGGGCGGCGCTGCTGGCGAGGGCGACGAGTCGCTTCATGGCGGTGGGTGATCCTCCCTGCGCGGCCCTGTGCCGCGGATGCTGAAACTAGCAGTAATCAGTGAGTCGGCGAATGGTTCGGGCCCGGCCCGACGAGGCGGCACCGCGCTGTGGTACACCCGCCCGGCCGGGACGAACCGAGGGGGAGCCGTGGTGCAGACCGGGAGCCGTGAGTACGACGTCGTTCTGTTCGGGGCCACCGGGTTCACCGGTGGGCTGACCGCGGCCGAGCTGGCCGCCCGGGCGCCGGCCGGCTGCCGGTGGGCCCTGGCCGGCCGCGACCTGCGCCGGCTCGAGGGTGTGCGGGCCGGGTTGGCCGCCGACGATCCCCGCCTCGCCGACGTGCCGCTCGTGCGGGCCGACGTCGCCGACCCGGCGTCGCTGCGCGACCTCGCGGCCTCGACCCGGGTGCTCATCACCACGGTCGGGCCCTACCTGCGCCATGGCGACCTGGTGGTGGCGGCGTGCGCGGCCGAGGGCACCGACTACCTCGACCTCACCGGTGAGGCCGAGTTCGTCGACCGCACCTGGCTGCGCCACCATGCCACCGCCGAGGCCAGCGGCGCCCGGCTCGTCCACGCCGCCGGGTTCGACTCGATCCCGCACGACCTGGGCGCCCGCCTCGCTGCCGCGCACCTCCCCGCCGACGCCGCGCTCACGGTGCACGGCTACGTGCGGGCGATGGGCGCGTTCTCGGGGGGCACCGCGGCGTCGGCGCTGACCTTCCTCGGCCGGATGGGTGAGGGCCGGCGCGCCGCCGAGGAGCGCCGGGCGGCCGAGGCAGCACCGGCCATCCCGGTCGAGCTGGTGAAGGGGCCGATGCGCGACGAGGGGGCGTGGTCGCTCCCGTTCCCGTCCCTCGACGCCTCGGTGATCCTGCGCTCGGCCGCCGCGCTCGGGTGGGGCTCCTCGTTCTCCTACAGCCACAACTTCGTGGTGGGCCCGCTGCCGGTGGTGCCCCTCGCGGTGGCCGGCGTCGGCACCGTGGCCCTGCTCGCCCAGGTCGGTCCGGTGCGCCGGGGCCTCGAGCGGCTCGTGCCGGCGGGGTCGGGCCCCACCGCCGCCCAGCGGGCCAAGGGCCGCTTCGAGGTGCGGATGGTGGGCACCGGCGGCGGCCGGCGGGTGGTGGCCCGGGTGGCCGGCGGCGACCCCGGGTACACCGAGACCTCGAAGATGCTGGCCGAGGCGGCCCTGTGCCTGGCCCACGACGAGCTGCCCGAGGTGGCGGGCCAGGTCACGACATCGGTGGCGATGGGTGAGGCCCTCACCGCCCGCCTCCGGGCCGCCGGCATCACCTTCGAGGTGGTCGAGGAGGGCCCGGCCCCCACGGCCTGACCCGGCGCGCCCGGGGGCGCCGTCGGTTCGAAAGGTGGCTCGCCGGATGCGGCGGGCCGTACGTGGTGAGCCACCTTTCGGGGGGAGGAGTGGGCTCTCGCGCGCTCGGCGCGATCGAGCGCGCGACTCGTGACGTTGGTCCCAGGGGAGCCAGGGGCCCATGGTGGTTGACCGGTGGGGGGAAGTGGCATACGGTGGCACGCAGTGGGGGCCAGTGGAGTCCCTGTGGGGACCGAGCCCAGGTTCGGTCCAGGTGGAAGGTCGATTGCCGTGTTCGTGGGCACCTTCGAGCATTCGCTCGATGACAAGGGACGAGTCGTCCTGCCTTCGACCTTCCGCGCCCAGATGAACGACAAGGGGTACCTGTCCCAGTGGGACAAGTGCCTGGGGCTGTGGACCGAGGCCGACTTCGCCGACGTCGCCCGCCGCCTCCAGGAGAAGGTCCGTGACGGCCTGGCCCCGCAGGAGGCCATCCGCGCCTTCTCGGCCAACGCCCACGAGGTGCGCCCCGACACCCAGGGCCGCATCACCATCCCGCAGCGCCTCCGTGAGTTCGCCCACCTCGAGCGCGACGCCGTGGTCATCGGCGCCATCGACCGCATCGAGATCTGGGACGCCGGCCGCTGGGGCGACCAGTCCGGCATGGCCGACGACAGCCTCATCCAGGCGGTGACCGCCCTCGGGCTCTGACCGCTGCCATGACCACCGACACCGCAGCTCTCTCCAGGAAGGACCGCACCACCCGCCGCCCGACCCCGCCGGTCGCCGGCCCGCTCATCTGCAGCCTCTCGGATCACACGATGGAAGGCCCCTACTCCGCCCGCTTCCCATCGAGCCCAGTCGGGGAGACATCCCGGCGGGCGCCCGTGATCCGAGGGGCTGCAGAGGAGCGGGCCCACCGGCACCGCCGTCCCGGCGGCCGCGGTCCCCACGGCGGGTGCACGTGCCCCATGAGCGGACAGCCCGATCCCGACTTCGCCCACCGCCCGGTGATGGCCGACGAGATCGTGGACCTGTTCGCCCCCGTCCCCGCCGGCTGGCTGGTCGACGCCACCCTCGGGGGGGCCGGCCACGCCACGGCGCTGCTCTCGGCCCACCCGCAGCTGAAGGTGCTCGGCATCGACCAGGACCCCGACGCCCTCGCCGCCGCCGGTGCCCGCCTCGCTCCCTTCGGCGACCGGGCCCGCACCGCCCGGGCCCGCTTCGACTCCCTCGCCACGGTCGTCGAGCACGAGGTCCCCGCCGGGGAGCCCGTGGTCGGCGCCCTCTTCGACCTCGGCGTCAGCTCCCCGCAGCTCGACCGGGCCGAGCGGGGCTTCAGCTACCGCCACGACGCCCCCCTCGACATGCGCATGGACCCGTCGACCCCGCTCAGCGCCGACGACGTGGTCAACCGCTACGACGAGGCCGACCTGGCCCGCGTCCTGCAGCAGTACGGCGACGAGCGCTTCGCCCGCCGCATCGCCAAGGCCGTCGTCGCCGCCCGCCCGGTGCGCACCACCGGCGAGCTGGCCGAGCTGGTCCGCGACGCCATCCCCGCCCCGGCCCGGCGTCGGGGCGGCCACCCGGCCAAGCGCACGTTCCAGGCCATCCGCATCGAGGTCAACGACGAGCTCGGCGTCCTGCCGGTGGCCCTCGAGGCCGCCATCGACGTGCTCGCCCCCGGTGGTCGCATCGCCGTGCTCTCGTACCACTCCGGCGAGGACCGCATCGTGAAGCAGGTGCTCCGCGACGCCGAGACCGGCGGCTGCACCTGCCCGCCCGGGCTGCCCTGTGCCTGCGGCGCCACCCCGGTCGTGCGGCTGCTGCGCCGCGGCGGCCGCACGCCGTCGACCGTCGAGCTCGAGGCCAACCCCCGCGCCGAGAGCGCCCGCCTCCGGTCGGCCGAGAAGCTCGAGGGGGTCGAGCCGTGAGCCCGCGCCAGTCCGCCGCCGCCCGGGCCGAGGCAGCCGACGCCGAGGTCGAGTCCCGCCGCCACGGCGTGCTCGGGGCCCTCGCCGCCGCCCTGCCCGACCGTTCGGGTCGCCGCGACGCCGACGGACCGACCCTCGAGGTCGTCGCCCCGGCCGAGCGCCGTCGCCGGGGCTGGCAGGTCGGCACCATCGCCGGTGGCCTGCTCTTCGTCGCCCTCTTCGCCATCGCCGGCGCCCACTCGCTGATCGTGCAGCAGCAGCGCCACATCGACAGCGTGAACGGCCGCATCACCGAGGCCGAGGACCGGGCCGAGGCGCTGAAGGTCGAGCTCGCCGAGCTGCAGAGCCCCGAGCGCATCGTCAAGGAGGCCCGCGACCGCCTCGGCATGGTGCAGGCCCCCACGCCCGTGTACCTCCAGCCGAAGGCCGACGACGACGCCCGGGCGGCCGAGGTGCCGGCCACCACGCCGCCCACGACCGTGGCCAAGGCCACGACGCCGACCACCAAGGCCCCGTCGAGCACCTCCAAGTCGACGACCGGGACGGGCACCAAGGCCACCACCCCCACCACGAAGGCCACGACGCCCACCACCAAGGCGACGACCCCCACCACCACCAAGAGCTCCACCCCCACCACCTCGGGGGCGGGCCGGTGACCCCGCCGGGTCCCGGCGCCCCGCCGCTCGACCGCACCCGGTCGGCCGCCCCGTGGAACTCGCCCGAGTACACCCCCCGGTCGCGCAGCGGCCCGTCGACCCGTTCTCCCGCTCCCCGCGAGGGCCGACGGTCTCCGGCGGTCCGGGCGGAGCCGGCCGGGTCATCCCCCCGGTCGCTCTCCCGGACCGCCCGCTCGCGTCGTGACGACGCGCCCCGGTCGCGCTCGTCCGCGCCGCGCTCGCGCCAGGCCACCCCCCGCCACGACGTCTCCGACCGCGTCGGCGCCGCGTTCACCCAGGCCGGTGGCGCCCTGCGCGGCGCCCGCGAGCGCCACCGCATGGTGGTCGTCAGCCGCCGCGCCGCCAGCGCCGGAAGCCACGCCCACGTCGACCACCGCAAGCGCCTGCTGGTGGTGCTCGCCGTGCTGGCCAGCCTCTTCGCCCTGCTCGCCTCCAAGGTCGTCGACCTGCAGGTGGTCTCGCCCGACCGCTACCTCTCCTTCGGCGAGGCGCAGCGCACCGAGACCCAGGTCCTCGCCGCCGACCGGGGCGCCATCCTCGACCGCAACGGCGACGAGCTCGCCATCTCCCGGCCCACCAAGGCCGTCTTCGTCGACCCGGCCCTCGTGACCGACCCCGCCACCGCCGCCGCCGCCGTCGCCCCGATCCTCGGGCTCCAGGTCAACGACGTGCAGGCCAAGATGACGGCGAACAACCGCTTCGGCTACCTCGCCCGCAAGGTGCCCATCGAGGTGGCCGACAAGGTCGAGGCGCTCAAGATCCCCGGCGTGGCGTTCCTCGACGAGAGCGAGCGCTACTTCCCGGCGGGCGAGTCGGGCCGCTCGCTGATCGGCGGCGTCGACACCGACAACAAGGGCATCTCGGGGCTCGAGAGCGAGTACGACCAGGTGCTCACCGGCACCCCCGGCAAGCTCACGATGGAGAAGAACCCCCAGGGCGACACCATCGCCGTCGGCGAGCACCAGCTCGTCCCCGCCGAGCCCGGCCAGAACCTGACGCTCACCGTCGACCGGGCCATCCAGTACGAGGCCGAGACGGCGCTGGCCGACCAGGTGCGCTCCACCGGCGCCAAGGGCGGCACCGCGATCGTCACCAAGCCCGGCACCGGCGAGATCCTGGCCATGGCCAGCGTCGTGAAGGACGAGAAGACCGGTGACGTCGTCATCGGCACCAACAACGCGGCGCTCACCACCCAGTACGAGCCGGGCTCGGTCATGAAGGCCGTCACCGTGGCCGCCGCCCTCGAGAAGGGCACCGTCTCGCCGGAGCAGCAGTTCTACCTGCCGCCCGTGCTGCAGGTCTACGACGCCCAGTTCGGCGAGGCCGAGGACCGCGGCGCGGTCACGTGGGACGTGCAGAAGATCCTCGAGCAGTCGTCGAACGTGGGCACGATCAAGATCGCCCAGACGGTCGGGCCCGAGAGCCTCTACGACATGCAGAAGGCGTTCGGGTTCGGCCAGACGACCTCGCTCGACTTCCCCAACGAGGCGCCCGGCGCGGTGATGGCACCCTCGAAGTGGTCGGGCACCTCGCTGCCCTCGATCGCCATCGGCCAGAGCATCTCGGTCACGCCGATGCAGATCCTGATGGCCTACAACACGATCGCCAACCAGGGCATGTACGTGGCGCCCAAGCTCGTGCAGTCCACCGTCGACGGTGACGGCACCGTGCACCCCACGGCGGCCGGCGACACCCACCGGGTGATCAGCCAGTCGACCGCCGACCAGCTCAACCTGATGCTGCGCACCGTGGTCGACCAGGGCACCGGCCAGCTGGCGAAGATCGACGGCTACCACGTGTTCGGCAAGACCGGCACCGCCCGCAAGGCGCAGACCGGCGGTGGCTACACCGACAAGTACGGCATCACCCGGTACCAGTCGACCTTCATCGGCGTGGTGCCCGCCGAGCAGCCGGCGCTCTCGGTGTACGTGATGATCGACGAGCCCAGCGGCGGCAAGTACACGGGCGGCGCCACCGCCGCCCCGGCGTTCTCCAAGATCGCCTCGTTCGCCCTGCGCCGCCTCGGCATCCCGCCGGCGGCCACCGACATCGCGCAGGGCGGTGCGGCGGTGCGCGACGACGGCGGCACCCCCACCGGTGCGGCCGTGGTCTCGAAGGACGGCCGGGTGACGGCGCCCGCCGCCGGGTCGGCCGCCGCCTCGCCGACCACCACGGTGCCTCCCGCCGGCATCGCCACGACGACCACCACCACCCGCCGGGCATCGGGGTGACGGCCGTGCGCCTCAGCGCCCTCGCCGGCGCCCTGGCCGACGTGCCCCCGATCGACCCCGCCGACGACGTCGAGGTCACCGACATCGTCCTCGACTCGCGTGCCGTCACCCCCGGTGCGCTCTTCTGCGCGATCCCCGGCGCGTCCACCGACGGCCACGACCACGCCCCCGCGGCGGTGGCGGCCGGTGCCGTGGCCCTCCTGGTGGAGCGCCGCCTCGACCTCCCCGTGCCGCAGCTGGTCGTGCCCGAGGCCCGCGCCGCCACCGCGCTGCTGGCCGCCGCGCTGCACGACCACCCGTCGGAGTCCCTGGCGGTCATCGGTGTCACCGGCACCAACGGCAAGACGACCACCACCCACCTGCTGCGCAACGTCATGGAGGCCGCCGGGCGCCGCGTCGAGGTGCTGGGCACGCTTTCGGGCACCCGCACCACGCCCGAGGCGCCCGACCTCCAGCGCACCCTCGCCGGCTGGCGCGACGACGGCGTCGAGGTCGTGGCGATGGAGGTGTCCTCCCACGCCCTCGACCTCCACCGGGTCGACGCCACCCGCTTCGCCGTCGCCGTCTTCACCAACCTCAGCCGCGACCACCTCGACCACCACGGCTCGATGGAGGCCTACTTCGAGGCCAAGGCCCGCCTCTTCGAGCCGGCGCTCAGCGACCTCGCGGTGGTCAACCTCGACAGCCCCTACGGGCGCCTGCTGGCCGACGCCGCCGCCCTGCCGACGGACGGCTACCGCCTCGAGGAGGCCGTCGACCTCCACCTCGACGCCGCCGGGTCGACCTTCACGTGGCGGGGCCAGCCCGTGCACCTCGGCATGGGTGGCGCGTTCAACGTCGAGAACGCCCTGGCCGCCGCGCACGCCGCCTCGCTGCTCGGGGTGCCCGACGCCACCATCGCCGAGGGGCTCTCGCGCCCGGTGGTGGTGCCCGGCCGCTTCGAGCTCGTCGACGCCGGCCAGCCCTTCGCCGTGGTGGTCGACTACGCCCACACGCCCGACGGCCTCGACCAGCTCCTCGTGGCCGCCGACGACCTCGTCACGAGGGGCCCGGGAGGGGAGCGGGGCCGGGTCGTGGTCGTGTTCGGCTGCGGCGGCGACCGCGACGCCACCAAGCGACCTGCGATGGGCGAGGTGGCCGCCGGGCGCGCCGACATCGTCGTGGTGACGGCCGACAATTCGCGACATGAGGAGACAGCGGCCATCATCGAGGCCGTGAAGCAGGGATTCGAGCGCGTCCACCCCCGGCGCGCCGCCGACCTGGTGGTCGAGCCCGACCGCCGTGCCGCCATCGCCCTGGCCCTCGGGGCCGGGCGGCCGGGCGACGTCGTGCTGGTGGCCGGCAAGGGCCACGAGACCACCCAGGACATCGGCGGCGTCGTCACGCCCTTCGACGACCGGCTGGTCGTGGCCGAGGAATGGGCCCGGATCGGCGGCGCCGCGTGATCCGCCTGCTCATCGCCGCCGCCGTCGCCCTCGGGCTGTCGCTCGTCGGCACCCGGCTCCTCATCACGGTGCTCACCCGGCGCCACATCGGCCAGGCCATCCGCGAGGACGGCCCCCAGGGGCACATCACCAAGGCGGGCACCCCGATCATGGGCGGGCTCGCCATCGTGCTCTCCGCCCTCGTGGCGTGGCTGGTCAGCGACCTCTCGGGCGTCGTCTACACGCGGCGGGGCCTGCTCTGCATGGCCGCCATCGTGGGTGCCGGCATCGTCGGGCTGATCGACGACGGCATCGGCGTGTTCCGCGAGCGCAACCTCGGCCTCAGCAAGCGGGCCAAGACCGGCGGCCTCCTGCTCGTCGCCGTCGGGTTCGCCGTGAGCATGCTGGCGTTCACCAACGTGAAGACCACGATCTCCTTCACCCGCTGGGACGCGCCGGGCTGGAACATCGGCAAGGTCGGTTGGGTGCTCCTGGCCGTCCTCGTCTTCTACGCCATGAGCAACGCGGTGAACCTCACCGACGGCCTCGACGGCCTGGCCGCGGGCTCGTCGATCTTCGCCTTCGCCGCGTTCACCGTCATCGCCTTCTGGGGCTTCCGCCACACCGCCGTCTACAGCGACGAGAGCTTCCTCGACACCGCGGTGGTGGCCGCCGCCATGCTCGGCGCCTGCGCCGGGTTCCTGTGGTGGAACGCCGCGCCCGCGCGCATCTTCATGGGCGACACCGGGTCGCTCGCCATCGGTGGCGGGCTGGCGGCGCTGGCCCTGAGCACCAACACCGTGCTGCTGCTGCCGATCATCGGCGGCGTGTTCGTGATGGAGACGGTGTCGGTCGTGCTCCAGATCGGCAGCTTCCGGATGTTCGGGCGCCGGGTGTTCCGGATGGCGCCGCTGCACCACCACTTCGAGCTCGGCGGGTGGCCCGAGACCACGGTGATCATCCGCCTCTGGATCGTCGCCGGCCTGTTCACCGCGCTCGGCCTGGGCCTCTACTACGCCGACTTCGTGAGCCTGCCCGGGGTCCTCGAGTGACGGTCGACGCTCTCGAGGAGGTGCCGCTGCGCCGTGTGGTCGTGATCGGCCTGGGCGTCACCGGCCGGGCGGTCGCGGCGGCGCTGCGCAGCCGCGCGATCGAGGTCGTCGCGGTCGACGACCATCCCTCCGAGGCGGTCACCGCTGCGGCAGCATCGCTGGGCGTGGACCTGCTCGTCGCCCCCTCCGAGCACGACCTGGCCGGTGCGCTGGCCGGTGCCGACGCGCTCCTGCCCAGCCCCGGGGTGCCCGACCGCCACGCCGCCTTCGCGGTGGCCGACCGCCTCGGCGTGCCCGTGCTCTCGGAGTTCGACCTGGCCGCCCGCTGGGACGACCGGCCCCTCGTGGCCATCACCGGCACCGACGGCAAGACCACCGTCACCACCATGGTCACCGAGATGCTCGAGGCCTCGGGCCGCCGGGCTGTGGCCTGCGGCAACACCGACACGCCGCTCGTCGAGGCCATCGCCGATCCCGCGACCGAGGTGTTCGTCGTCGAGGCGTCGTCGTTCCGCCTCGGGCACTCGCGCCGGTTCCGCCCCGACGTGGCGGTGTGGCTGAACTTCGCCCCCGACCACCTCGACGTGCACGACTCGCTCGGCGCCTACGAGGCGGCCAAGGCCCGCATCTGGTCCGACCTCCGCGAGGGCGAGGGCCTGGCGGTGGCCAACGCCGAGGACCCGGTCGTGCTGGCCAACCGCAACGCCCACGTCGAGACCGTCACGTTCGGGCCCGACGGCTCCGGCGCCGACGCCACCGTCGACGACGGCGTGCTCTGCCTGCCCGACGGCACCGCCCTGGTGGCGCTCGACGAGCTGCCCCGGGCCCTGCCCCACGACGTGTCCAACGCCCTCGCCGCCTCGGTGGCCGCCGTGGCCGCGGGCGCAGACCTCGACGCCGTGCGCACGGTGCTGCGCCGCTTCACCGGCCTGCCCCACCGGGTGCAGCTCGTGGCCGAGGCCGACGGCGTGCGCTGGTACGACGACTCCAAGGCCACCACGCCGCACGCCACGCTCGCCGCGGTCGCCGGGTTCGACTCGGTGGTGCTGGTCGCCGGCGGTCGCAACAAGGGCCTCGACCTCGGCCCCCTCGCCGACGCCGTGCCGCCGGTGCGGGCCGCCGTCGCCATGGGTGAGGCCGCCGCCGACGTCGCCGCCGCCCTCGAGGGCCGCTGCGAGGTCGCCGTCGTCACCACCACGATGGCCGACGTCGTCGCCACCGCCGCCCGCCTGGCCCGCGCCGGCGACGCCGTGCTGCTCTCGCCGGGCTGCACCTCCTTCGACTGGTTCGGCTCCTACGGCGAGCGCGGCGACGCGTTCAGCGCCGAGGTGCGGGCCCTGGTCGGGGCCGGGGGAGCGCGATGACCTCGATCGCCCGTCCCGGCAGCCGCGCCACCCGCCGCCGCGCCGACCGGTCGGCGCCCGCGGTGCGCCGCACGTCGGGCCGCGAGGGCCGCCTGCTGCACGCCGCCGACGCACCCACGACC
>CAMFLJ010000097.1 GCA_945957335.1 uncultured Actinomycetes bacterium
GTTGTAGCGCTGGCGGTCGGCCCGGGGCCACAGCTGGTCGACGCCTCGGCCGACCTGCTCGGCGATCTCGTAGGCCGACCAGTCGCGTGAGGTCAACAGGCCCAGGATGATGTAGCCGGTTGTCGGAAGTGCTCGTTCAGCCACTGCTGGCTCCCGTCGTCGGCGACCACCCTAGCGTGCTGCTGCATGTTGCAGGAGCGGGGCGCGACGTCCCCTCCATCGGCGATCGTCGGGTGACTCGCAGAGTACTGAACTCTGCAGTAAGAAGGGCGCTCTCGTCCCGCTCCCTTGATTACCACCGACCCCGTCCCGGGGCGGTCACCGGAGACCTCCATGCGCGCCCGCCGCCTCGCCCTCCTCGTCGTCGCCGTCCTGGCCCTCGTCCCCGGGTGGGGCCTCGGCCTCCTCGACCGGGGTCCGGCCTCGGCGACGACCGCCGACGCGTCCGCAGCCGTCAGCGGCACGCCCACCTCCGACCTCGAGTCAGGCCTCGCCTCGGGCGGCGGCCACTCGTGCGCCGTCGCCTCCGACGGGACGGTGTCGTGCTGGGGCGACGACACCGCCGGCCAGTCGGAGGCGCCGGCGGGCACGTTCAAGGCGGTGGCCACCGGCACCTCGCACTCGTGTGGGCTGCGCACCGACGCCTCGGTCGCGTGCTGGGGCTCCGACTCGGCGGGCCAGTCGGCCACAGGCGGGGCGGCCTTCGGCAACCAGGTCATCGCCCTCTCGGCGGGAGGTGACCTCACCTGTGCCGTCACCGTCACGGGCCTGGCCGAGTGCCACGGGGCCAACGGGGCCGGGCAGGCGACGGCGCCCGCCGGTGAGTTCCTCTCGGTCGCGGCCGGTGGCTCCTACGCCTGCGGGATCCTCGGTGACGGGACGCTGGTCTGCTGGGGCGACGCCACCGGCGGTCGCACCGCCGCTCCCGGCGGCACGTACCTCTCGGTCTCCACCGGGCCCGACCACGCGTGCGCGGTGGCCACCGACGGCACGGTGGTGTGTTGGGGCGAGAGCGGCCTGGGCCAGACCCTCGCCCCCTCCGACCGCTTCCTCTCGGTCGCCGCTGGCGTCGCCCACACCTGCGGCGTCCGCGACGACGGCACCCTCGCCTGCTGGGGAGACCTCCCCGGCGGGCCCGGCGTCGTCCCGGCCGGCACCTACGTCGCCGTCAGCGCCGGCGACGGGTTCTCGTGCGCCACCTCGCTCGATGGCTCGCTCGCGTGCTGGGGCGACACCTCGGGGCTGCGCACTGCGGCGCCCGCCGGCTCGTACCGCGTGCCGTCGGTGTCGGCCGACGGAAGCGTCGTGTGCTCGGTGCGCGACGGTGTGAGCGAGTGCCTGGGCACCGCCGTGCACGGCCCGGAGGCGGGATGGCGCTCGATCGGCGCCGGCTCGCCCACGTGCGGCATCCGAGGCGACGGCACCATCGGGTGCCTCGGCGGCGTCGCCTCACCGTTCCCGTCGGGCACCTACCGCAGCCTGCTCGGCGGCCCCTGCGCCATCCGCTCCGACGGCACGCTCGCGTGCAACGGCGTCACCGCACCCACCGGTGAGTTCCGCGCCGGCTCCGCGGTCCGGGGGATCCCGTGCGCCGTGCGCGCCGACGGCGGGGTCACCTGCTTCGGCGGCACCTACGGCAGCGGTGCGCCCTACTTCCTGCCCGACGTCCCGCCTGCCGGCACCTACCGCTCGGTGGCCGTCGGCGGCCGGTTCGGGTGCGGTGTGCGCACCGATGGCCAGGTCCCGTGCTGGGGCGAGGCCGGGGGTCGCGTCCAGCAGGACGGCGAGACGGTGACCGACCAGGCGTACAAGTTCGCGTTCGCGGTCGGGGCGGCCGGGCTCGCCACACAGTCCGACGGCGCGTGCGTGGTCACGCCCGCCGGCACCCTCACGCGCTGCGACGGCAACTCGTTCAAGGTCGTTCGCAACGGCGTCGTGATCAACCCCTGGACGCCACCCGCGTTCCCCGCAGGCTTCCGCCAGGGCATCAGCGACGCGGGATGGGGCTGCTGGATCGCGGCGGCCGGCGAGCTCGGCTGCACCGGGCTGGTGCCGCAGTTCACCTCGGGCCCGCCCCGCCGCTTCGGGCTGGGCATCGCCGGCTACACCCACCAGTTCGTGGTCACCATGGCTCAGGGCCGGACGATCCGGGTCGCGTCCGGACACCTGCCGACGGGCCTGACCATGACCGACGACGGCCTGGTGTCGGGCACGCCGACCGAGCTGGGCACGTTCCCCGTCACGGTCGAGATGGTCAACGGCCTGTTCCCCACGACCCAGTCGGTCACCTTCCAGGTCGACCCGATGGACCCGCCGACCGTCACCGTCGAGCAGGGCGCCGGCCAGCCCGACCCGAGCCACGGGCCGACGGTGGTGTTCGACGTGCGCTTCTCGCAGCCCGTCACCGGCTTCACCAGCGGTGACGTCGTGCTCTCCGGCACTGCACCCCGCGGCGCGGCATCGGTGCAGGGCTCAGGCGACTCCTACACCATCACCGTGCCGGTGCCGCTCGGCGCCACCGGCACCATCTCGGCCGCCATCCCGGCCGACGTGGCCACCAACGCGGCCGGCGACCTCAACGAGTCGGCGACCTCCCAGGACGCCACGGTGACCGTCGACCGGACCGCCACGGCGTCCTTCTCGTTCACGGGCGGCCCGCAGTCGTTCGTCGTGCCCGCCGGCATCTGCTCGGCGACGTTCGACGCCTTCGGTGCCGGCGGTGGCGCACCCGGTGGGCGCGCCACGGCCACCATGGCGGTGACCCCGGGCGAGACGCTCACGGTGATGGTGGGCGGCGCCGGCACCACGGGTGCCGTCACCACCGGTTCGGCCGGCAAGGGAGGCTTCAACGGCGGGGGTGACGGCGGCACCCGTGGGCCGACGAGCCTCGCGGTCCACTTCGCCTCGACCGGGGGTGGAGGCGCGACCGACGTCCGTCGGGGCGGCACTGCCCTCGGCGACCGCATCCTCGTCGCCGGAGGCGGTGGTGGCGGCGTCGTCGGCGGCACCGGCACCGGCGGTGGCCTCGTCGGCGCGGCGGGCAGCGACGGCTCCGGGGAGGGCGGGCCTGCCTCGGGCAAGGGCGGCACGCAGCTCGCGGGCGGAGCCGGCGGAACCACGGCCACCGGTCGCGCCGGCACCGCGGGCGCGTCGGGCCAGGGTGGCCGTGGCGCCGACTCCACCGTCGGTGACGGCGGGCTGCTGGCCGCCGGGGACGGCGGCGGCGGCGGTTGGTACGGCGGTGGCGGTGGTGGTGGTGCGTCCTCGGTCGCCGGCTGGCTCACCGAGGTCGGGTCCGGTGGCGGCGGGTCGGGCCACGGCCCGGCGGGCACGGTCTTCGCTCCGCTCCCCTTCGACGCGGGTACCGCCGACGGCAGCCTCGTCATCGACTACACGGCCGACGCCAACCTCTGCACCCCTCCGGAGACCACCACCACGACCACGACGGCATCCACGACGACCACGTCGACCACGTCGACCACGTCGACCACGTCGACCACGGTTGCGCCGACGACGACCTCGACGACGACCTCGACCACGTCGACGACGGTCGCGCCGACGACGACCTCGACCACGGTCGTCCCGTCGACCACCTCGACCACGGTGGCCCCGACCACGACCTCCACGACGTCCACCACCGTGGCGCCGACGACCACGTCGACCACGATGCCGCCCTCGACGAGCACCACGAGCTCGACGGTCGCGCCGAGCACGACCTCGACGACCGCGGCCCCCACCACCACGACGTCCTCGAGCGTGGTGCCGGGGTCGAGCACGACCTCCTCGACGCTCCCAGCCGGTGCCACCACCACGAGCACCATCGACGCGTCGGTGCTCGGCACCGACCTGTCGCACGGCGGTGGCAGCGGGGGAGCGGGCGCCACCCCCGTCGACGGTGCCCTGCCCTACACGGGCAGCGGCGGCACCCGGCCCCTGACGGTGGCCGCCGGGGCCCTCCTCGTGCTCGGTGGTGCGTGCAGCGCACTCGCCCTGCGTCGTCGGCGCCGCCTGCTGTAGGCGCCGATGGGTGACGCGGCGACCACGCAGCGTCTAGACTCCTCTGCAGATTGCAGTAGGGCGGCGGAGCCCAGCACCGCCTCCGGCCCGCCACCGACCCGCTCCTCCGGGTCGGTGGCGGGCCGTTGCGCGTCCCGGCCTGCCCGCTGCGGCCCGGCGAGCGGTCAGAGCCCGTCGAGGCCCATGTCGAGCCTGGTCAGGCCCGGTTGGTTGCCGTCGACGTGGAGCCAGTAGCCCGTCGGCCCGTCGCCCCGCAGCCAGCGGTTGAAGAAGTCGGCGGTGGTGTTGCGCACCGCGTCGCCCATCGGTCCGGGGTCGACGAAGGGGTCGAAGTGGCTGCCGCCCAGGATGGTGAGGTTCCCCCGGGGGCCGGCGGCCCAGTGGGTCATGAACATGGCCCAGGGGTAGTTCGGGTCGGCGTCACCGGACACCGCCATGACGGCCCCCTGGTTGAGGCCGGCCCGCCACGTGCCGCCGGGGGCCGCGGCGTAGGGCCCGTAGGGCATGAGCGCCCCCGACATCGGCAGCCACGCCGTGACCCGGGCGTCGTACACCAGGTCGTTGAGCGCCATGGCGATCACCGCGGAGCCTCCGTCGGAGTGGCCGGCGACGCCGATCTTGGAGGCGTCGATCGCCGGCCCGAGCGTGGGGTCGGCGAGGACCGTGTTGATCGTCCAGGAGATGTCCCACGGCTCCTCCCAGTTGTCGTCGCGCCGGGCCGGACCGGGCCCGGCGGAGCTGCCGATCGGGAAGGTGGGGGCGGCGACCACGTACCCGGCGGTGGCCCAGGCGTCGAGCAGCGACTGGTAGTCGGACGGCACGGTGTTGAAGCCGTGGGCGAAGACGATCAGCGGCCACGGGCCGGGCGTCGACGGCATCACCACCGAGATGGGCAGGATGCGCTCGGGGAGCTCGGGCAGCCAGCCGCGCGGCGGGGTCGTCCGGGTGGGGTCGACACCGACGAGGTTCACGCGGGTGATCGGCTCGGTCAGGCGCGGCTCGCAGGCCGTGGCGACGAGGGGGACGACGATGGCGAGGCTGAGCACCACCGCGAGCCACCGGGCCCGGGCGGGCACCGCGATCCGTCGGGTCATCCGTCCACTATCGGCCGGTCGGGCCCCGGAGTGAACCCCTTCCGTCGGTCGTGGCGTTCAGGCTGGGTTCAGCGCGATGTGACCACGGCCGCGATGGCCGCCAGCGTCCGGGCCCGGACCACCGGGTCCGGGCTGGTGGGCTCGCAGCGGCCGGCGGCCAGCACGAGCCCTCCGACCAGCTCCGCCACGACCCGTCGCTCGTCGGGGTAGTCGATGCCGGCGTCGGCGAGGGCCGCCTCGAGCGGTCCGGCCATGGTGCGGTGCACCTCGGCGAGCTCGGCGCGCGTGTCGGCGCCGGCCAGCAGGTCGGGGAGCGAGGCCATCAGCGCGTGCTCGGGGTGGTGGGCGTAGTCGAGCTGGTCGATCGCCCACCGACCGATGCGCTCGACCGGGTCGCCCGCTCCCTCCAGCAGCGCCGCGCTGCGCTCGGCCTGGCGGGGGAGCTCGTCGCGGAACCACTCGAGCAGGATGTGCGCCTTGTCCGGGAAGTAGCGGTAGAGCGAGTTGCGGGCCAGGCCCACCCGGGCCGCGATGTCGCCCATCGACACCTCGCCGTAGCCCTCCTCCACGAACAGCGTCACGGCCGCGTCGAAGACCGCGGCCCGCTGCTGGGCGACGTGCTCGGCGACGCTGTCGGCCTGGATCCTGGGCACGGGCTCAGGATGCCACGGTGCCCACCTCGACCAGGGCTCCGGCGCTCAGGTGCAGGTGGCGGTCGGCGTGGCGCAGCGGCGCGTCGTCGTGGGTGACGATCACGGTCGCGGCGCCGTGGCGGTGGGCTTCGGTGGCGAGGATGCGGGCGACCTCGGCCGCCAGCTCCGGGTCGAGCGACGCGGTGGGCTCGTCGGCGAGCAGCACCGTCGGCGAGCCCATCAGGGCCCGGGCGATGCCCACCCGCTGGCGCTCGCCGCCGGAGAGCTGGGCCGGCAGCTGGTCGGCCCGGTCGCCCAGGCCGAGCTCGTCGAGGAGGGCGTCGGCGTGGGCCCTGACCTCGCGGCGCGGGCGTCGGCGGATGTGACCGGCCAGCTCGAGCTGTTCGCGGGCCGTGAGCGGCGCCAGGAGGTTGGCCGACTGGTAGACGATCCCGATGTTCGTGCGCCGCAGGTCGGTGCGGCGGCGGGGCCGGAGCCCGGCGGTCGAGGTGCCCGAGACCACCACGTCGCCCGTCGCGGGCGCCCGGAGGAGGCCGGCGAGGGCGAGCAGCGTCGACTTGCCGCTGCCGGACGGGCCGGTGATCACGACCACCTCGCCGGCGGCCACGTCGAGGTCGACGTCGTCGAGCAGCACCCGGCGCTCGCGGCCGTCGGGCACCGAGGCGCCCAGGCCGCGCAGGGCGAGCGGCGCGAGCGGCGTGTCGGTGGGGGAGGTGGCCATCAGCCCTCCACCCCCAGGGCCACGGCCGGCTCCACCGAGGTGACCCGACGGAACGCCACGAGGCTGCCGATCAGACCGGTGACCACGAGCAGGGCCGCGCTGGTGGCGATCGAGCGCGGCGAGAGGTCGACCGGGGCGCTGGTGCGGGCGAGGGCCGCGACCATCGCCACCCCCACGGCCGTGCCGACGAGGGTGGAGGCGAGCACGACCACCGCCATCTGGCCGATGCCGTCGCGCAGCACGTAGGCGTCGGAGGCGCCCATGGCCTTGAGCAGCCCGGTCTGGCGGGTGCGCTGCACGGCGAGCACCGTGAAGAAGGCACCGACGATGAGGGCGGAGATCACGAGCAGGAACCCCCTGATGAGCGTCATGGTGGCGGTCTCGGCGGTGAAGCCGGGAGAGCCGTCGTAGGAGCGGGACTTGGAGATGACCTCGGTGCCGGTCGCGGCCGCCGCGGAGTCGACGGCGTCGTGGTCGGTGCCCGACGGCACCTTCAGCGCGATCGCCGAGGCCCGGCCGCGGGCGTCGGTGCCGTAGTTGATCGACTGCCAGGTGGCGAGGCTGGTGAAGGCGATCGGGACGTGGCCGTAGGAGCCGGCGATCGTGAAGCCGACGACCGGGAGCTCGACGTCGGAGCCGCCGAGCCGGTAGCGGTCGCCGAGACGGACGCCCTTGTCGAGGAACTCCGACGACAGCACGAGGCCGGGAGGGCCGGCCAGCGCGTCCTGGGCGTCGCGGCGGTCGGCGAGGAAGCTGCCGGCGGGCACGCCGAAGAGGGCGAGGTCGAGGCTGGCCCCGCCGTCGAGGGAGGCGGCGTTCACGAACGAGACCCCCACCGGCGAGGCCTCCACGCCGGGGATGGCGGCGAAGGCGTCGGCGTCGTCGGCGGTCACGGTGGAGCGGCTGAACACCGCGGCGGCGCCGGGCTCCATGGCGAGGTTCGTGTAGGGCAGGGCCCGGACGCCGGACGTGCCGTCGCGGACCAGCCCGTCGGCCAGGCCGGCGAGCACGGTGGAGAGCACGGCCACGAGGGCGACGACGGCCCCGACGAGCAGGAAGCGGCGCCAGGTCCGACGCAGGTCACGCCAGGCGAGGAACACGGCGCACCTCCTCGCTGGCGGGGTGGCGGAAAGTTGTCGACGGCATGTCGACAACATAGCGACAGCACGTCGACAAGTGTCGGCGGACGAGGTGGCCATCGGTCACGCCGTCCTCCGTCGAGGGCCGGGAGGGGCCACCGGAGGCCTCGCCTACGATGGCCCGATGGCCGGCAGCTTCTGGATCGAGACCTTGGGCTGCCCCAAGAACCAGGTCGACTCCGACAAGCTCGTCGGCACGATGCTGGCCGACGGCCTGGTGCCCGCCGAGGGCCCCGACCAGGCCGACGTGGTGGTGGTCAACACCTGCGCCTTCGTCGAGGAGGCCCGCCAGGAGTCGATCGACACCATCCTCGCCCTCGACGGCGGCCGCGCCCCCGGGGCCCGCCTCGTCGTCACCGGCTGCATGGCCGAGCGCTACGGCTCCGAGCTCGCCGACGCCCTGCCCGAGGTCGACGCCGTCGCCGGGTTCGGCGTGCCCGTCACCCTCGGCACCAAGCCCGCGGCCCGCGGGGCCGAGCCCGTCGCGGTGCCGTCGCTCGACCTGCTGAACCTGCCCCGGCCCGCCTCGTCGTCGCCGTGGGCCTACGTGAAGGTCGCCGAGGGCTGCGACCGCAACTGCGGGTTCTGCGCCATCCCGTCGTTCCGGGGCAAGCAGCGCTCGCGCTCGGTCGACGACGTGCTGGCCGAGGTCGACGCCCTCGGCGCTCGCGAGATCGTGCTCGTCGCCCAGGACCTCGCCGCCTACGGCCGCGACCAGGGCGTCGGCGAGCGGGCCATCGTGCCGCTCGTCGGTGCCGTGGCCGAGATGGTCGACCGGGTCCGGCTTCTCTACCTCTACCCGTCCGACCTCACCGACCCGCTGATCGACGCCATCTGCGCCAGCGGCGTGCCCTACTTCGACCTCTCCCTCCAGCACGTGTCGGCCCCGCTGCTGCGCCGCATGCGCCGGTGGGGCGACGGCACCCGGTTCCTCGACCGCATGGCCGCCATCCGAGAGCGCGAGCCCGGTGCCGCGTTCCGCTCCAACTTCATCGTCGGCTACCCGGGCGAGACCGAGGCCGACCACGACCAGCTCCTCGCCTTCGTGGAGGAGGCCCAGCTCGACTGGTGCGGGTTCTTCTCCTTCTCCAAGGAGGACGGCACCTACGCCGCCGACCTCGACGGCGAGGTCGACGAGGGCCTCGTGCACGAACGCCTCGCGGAGCTGCGCGAGCTCCAGGACCGCATCACCGCGGCCCGACGTGACGAACTCATCGGCACGGTGGTCGAAGTCCTCGTGGACGCACCGGGCCAGGGCCGCACCTACCGCGAGGCCCCCGAGATCGACGGCATCGTCACCATCCCCGACCACCTCCCGGTGGGCGAGCTGGTCGACGTGGTGGTGATCGACGCCCTCGGGCCCGACCTCGTGGCCGAGGCCGTGACCGCCTCACCCGCCCGCACCTCGCCCGGAGTGGCAGAGTGACCGACGTGAACGCGCCCGGCGCCGACCGCCCCGACCGGCCCGTGCCGCCCGACGGCACGCCCGAGGGCTTCGTCCCGATCGACGAGGCCAGCGGCTACGGACCCGACGCGCTCGCCACGCCGGCCAACTTCATCACCGTCGTCCGGCTGCTCGTCTCGCCGCTGCTGTTCATCATGATCACCGACCACCCGAGCGGTTGGCTGGTGTGGTTCTTCTTCTCGGTGCTGGCCTTCACCGACGGCTTCGACGGCTGGATCGCCCGCCGCTACGGCACCACCCGCAGCGGCGCGTTCCTCGACCCGCTCGCCGACAAGGTCCTGGTGCTCGGCTCGCTGTTCGCGCTCGTCGCCGTCGACCGCTTCCCGGTGTGGCCGGTCGCGATCATCGCCGTGCGCGAGATCTTCATCAGCCTCTACCGCGTCTACTGGGGCCGCCGGGGCCTGGCCGTGCCCGCCCGCCGCTCGGCCAAGTTCAAGACCCTCGTCCAGTCGCTCGCCGTCGGCGCCGTGCTGATGCCGCCGCTCACCGACGTCACCTGGCTGGCCGACGGCCTGCTCTACCTCGGCTGCTTCCTCGCCGTGCTGAGCGCCGTGCAGTACATCGTCGACGGGTCGCGCGCCGCCACGACGATGGGCGACCGCTCGGGCCTGGGCCACTGACGCTGCGGTCGTGACCACCGAGCCCGACGCACCGGTCCCGGACGCGTCGCGGGCCGACGCGCCCCTCGCCGACCACGGCGTCGGCGAGGCCCACGAGCCGCCGGTCGGCTACCTCGAGCTCTTCTACGACCTCGTGTTCGTGGCCGCCACGATGGTCATCTCGAACCGGTTCTCGTCCGACCTGAGCTGGCGCTCGGCGGCCACCTGCGCCTCGGCGTTCGGCCTGCTGTGGGTCTTCTGGTTCCACACGACGCTGCTCATGAACGTCGAGCGCCGCGACGACCTCGGCCACCGGGCGCTGGTGCTGCTCCAGATGTTCGGGATCACCCTCACCGTGCTGGCCTTCGCCGACAAGGGCAACAGCAACAACGACCTCCTCGGGATCGCCTTCGGGCTGGTGACGCTCGTGCTCGTCGTGATGTACCAGCGCGCCGGGCGCAGCGACCCCGACCTGCGGGCGTGGGCGGTGCAGCGCCGCAACCTCCTGCTCGTCGCGGCCCTGCTCGTCACCCTCACGACCTGGGTGCCCTCCGGCATCGACGACCTCGTCTTCCTGCTCGCCATGGCCCTGCTGCTCGTGCCGTCCCGCGGGGTCTTCCGGGCCAAGCTGCCGCCCCCGCCCGTCGACGTCCCCCACCTCACCGAACGGGCCGCCCTGCTCACGCTGATCATGATGGGCGAGGCCTTCGTGAAGGTCGCCCTCGTGGTGTCGGCCGGCGCCATCGGGCGCGACGACGTGGCGGCCATGGTCGTCGAGTTCGTCGCCGTGTTCGCCCTGTGGCTCGTCTACTACGACGACATCCCCAAGGCGGGGGTGCGCCGGGGCCGCACCCGGGCCGAGCTCTGGACCCTCGCCCACCTCCCGCTGCAGCTCGGCATCGTCAGCATCGCGGTGGGCATCTCGAAGTTCCTGCAGGTCGACGACCACGGCGTGCACGACGAGGTCGTGCTGATCCTCGGGTTCGGGTTCGTCGCCGTCTACGGCAGCCTCGCCGTGATCGGCGTGCTCTCCGACCGCCACCCGATCCGGCCCCTGACCACCGCCCGCCTGGTGATGGTGGGCGCCGCGCTGGTGCTGTGCGCGCTCACGTGGTGGTTCGCCTGGTTCTCGCCGTTCACGCTGCTCGTGGCGCTCGCCGCGTGCGAGCTCGCCCACGCCTACGTGGCCGACCACCTGCGCCGGCGCACCTTCGTCGGGCCCCGGCCCGCCACGGCCTGAGCCCGCCCGAGTAGGTTCCGCCCCGCTGCCGATGGGGGAGGGACCCGTGAACTGTGAAGTCGTGGCCATGGGCACCGAGCTGCTGCTCGGCCAGATCGTCGACACCAACTCGTCGTGGATCGGTGAGCAGCTGGCGATGGCCGGCATCGACTCGTTCTTCCAGACCAAGGTCGGCGACAACTGGGACCGCATCAAGGGCGCCATCGAGCTGGCCCTGGCCCGCAGCGACGCGGTCGTGGTGTGCGGCGGCCTCGGCCCCACCCAGGACGACATCACCCGCGACGTCATCGCCGACGTGATGGGGGTGCCCCTCGAGGAGGACCCCGAGGCGCTCGAGACCATCCTGAAGATGTTCGGCTCGCGAGGCCGCGACATGCCCCGCAACAACCTCCGCCAGGCGCTGGTGCCGGTGGGTGCGAGCCGGATCCCCGAGCAGCCCGGCACCGCCCCTGGGCTCATCTGCCCCGTCGGCGACAAGGTGGTGTTCGCCGTCCCCGGCGTGCCGTGGGAGATGCAGCAGATGGTGGCCGGCACCGTGATCCCCGAGCTGCGCCGCCGCGCCGGCGACACCGGCGTGATCCGCAGCCGCACCATCCGCACGTGGGGCCACTCCGAGTCCGGCATCGCCGAGATGCTGGGCGACCGGCTCGACCACCTCGACGCCACCGGCCACGCCACCATCGCCTTCCTCGCCAGCGGCATCGAGGGCCTCAAGGTGCGCGTCCTGTCTCTTATACACATCTCCGAGCCCACGAGACTAAGGCGAATCTC
>CAMFLJ010000098.1 GCA_945957335.1 uncultured Actinomycetes bacterium
CGTGACGGCGCTCCGCGCCTCGGGCCTGTCCGCGCGCCGTCAGCGCATGATCGACGCCGTGGTGCTCGTGGTGATCGTCGGCTACGTCGTCACGCTGTTCGGCCACCTGACGCCGCCGGGCCAGGCCGGACCGGGTGTGTCCGCGGTGCTGGTGATCCTCTCCAACCTCTACGCCTACGGCACCCCGGACGGCCCGATGGGCCCGACCACCCCGCAGCGGTCGACCCTCCCCAAGGCCGTCGTGCGGGCCCGCATCTGGGCCGACGCCCTCGCCGCCCACGACGCCGGGCGGGTGCGGGCCACCGAGGTGCGAGCCGCCGACTTCGTCGGGCCCGGCGCCGAGAGCCCGCTGGGCGAACGGGTCGTCCCCCGGCTCCTGGCCGGCAAGGCGGTCAAGGTGCTCGGCGATCCCGACGTGCCCCGCTCGTGGAGCTACACCGAGGACGTGGGCCGCACCCTCGTGGCCTGCGCCGACGACGAGCGGGCCTGGGGCCAGCCGTGGCACGCGGTGGTCGACGCTCCGCGCAGCCAGCGTCAGGCGGTCGGCGACCTCGCCGACGCCGCGGGAGTCGGCCCGGTGAAGGTCTCCACGCTGCCCACCGCGGCGGTGCGCCTGGCCGGGCTCTTCGACGGCACCATCCGCGAGGTCCCGAAGGTGCTCTACCAGTTCACGACCCCGTTCGTCTCCGACGACTCGCTCACGCGCGACGTGCTCGGCCTCTCCCCCACCCCCTGGGCCGAGGTCACCGCGGCCGTCGTCGAGTCGTTCCGCACCCCCGAGCCCGTCGGGGCCTGACCGACGCACCCGCCGGCGGGCTGGTGCAGACTCGGCCCATGAACGGGGGAACCATGCACCATCCGAACGCGCGCGCCGCCACGGCGGTGACCCGGTGAGCGGCCTGCTGGAGGGGCGCGTCGCCGTGATCACCGGCGCCGGCCAGGGCATCGGCCGCGGCATCGCCCGGCGCATGGCGCGCGAGGGCGCCAAGGTCGTGATCGCCGAGTACAACACCGAGACGGGCCCGGCGGTGGCCGACGAGCTGGCCGCCCTGGGAGGCGAAGGCCTGTTCGTGGCCACCGACGTCACGGACGAGGCCCAGGCCCGGGGCTGCGTCGAGGCCGCCGTCGAGCGGTTCGGCCGCATCGACGTGCTCGTCAACAACGCCTACACCGGGTCGGCCGGCAAGCGCCTGCGCCTCGAGTGGAAGCTCGCCGACGACATGCGGGCCGGCTTCGAGCTCAATACCGTCGCCGCGCTCTGGACCATGCAGGCGGCGTTCCCGCACATGCGCGACCAGGGCCGGGGCTCGATCATCAACATCTGCTCGCTCAACGGCGTGAACGCCCACATGTACACCGCCGAGTACAACGCCTCGAAGGAGGCCCTGCGCACGCTCACCCGCACCGCGGCCGTCGAGTGGGGGCGCCACAACATCCGCTCCAACGTGATCTGCCCGGGGGCGGCCACCGAGGCGTCGAAGCGCATGGAGGCCGACAACCCCGAGATGTTCTCGAAGATGGTCGAGGCCAACCCGATGCGGCGCTTCGGCGACCCCGAGGAGGACATCGGCGGCGCGGCCGTGCTGCTCGCCTCCGACCTGGCCGGCTACGTCAACGGCAACACGCTGATGGTGGGTGGCGGCACCCACGTCAACGGCGTGCCGTGGCGCATGGACCTGCCCGACACCCTGGAGGAGATGGGATGAGCGGCGCCGACTCCGTGCTGGCCGACGGCCTCACCCACGACCTGCCCGACGGCACCGTCGAGTGGATCGCCGAGGTCGGCGGCGGCACCATCACCCGCCTCGAGCGCCACGTCGCCCGCCGCGAGGCCTGGGTCGTCGACGTCACCCGCCCCGACGGCAGCGTGCTCGAGGGCTTCCTGCGCCTCGACCGCCACGACGTGCCCGAGAGCTCCTCGACCTCGCTCGTCCGCGAGACGAAGGTGATCCAGGCCCTCGGAGCCACCGACATCCCGGTGCCCGAGGTCCACGGCCGCAACGACGCGCTGCGCTGCACGCTCTTCGAGCGGGTCCGCGGCCGCAGCGACATCGACAAGCTCGACGACCCCGTGCAGCAGCGGGCCGTGATGGAGGACTTCATCCGGGTCATCGCCCGCATGCACCTGCTCGACCCGGACGAGCTCGACCTGACCCGGCACATGCCGAACGTGCCCACCACCCCGGCCGAGGCCGCGCTCAACGACGTCGACCTGGCGCTCGAGCAGTGGGCGTGGTTCCTCGAGGGCTACCACGAGCCGCTCATCACCTACGGGGTGAGCTGGCTGCGGCGCAACGTGCCCGACACCCTGGCCCGGCTCTCGCTCGTGCAGGGCGACACCGGCCCGGTGAACTTCATGTTCGACGGCGACCGCGTCAGCGCCATCATCGACCTCGAGTGGGCCCACCTCGGCGACCCGCTCGAGGACATCGGCAACATCTGCGTGCGCGAGTTCTGGAACCCGTCGGGCGGCCTCGACGGCCTGTTCCACCTCTACGAGCAGGAGTCCGGCATCCCGTACCGGCGCTTCGCCGCCCAGTACTACCGGGTGCAGCAGAACGTCCGGGGCATGATCCCGATCCACTACATCAGCGAGAACGCCCACCCGCGCGAGTCGCTGGCCTGGTACCTCTGCTACCGCTACGTCGGCGACCGGGCCACGTGCGAGTCGATCGCCGAGGCCGAGGGCGTCACCGTCGAGCGGCCCGAGCTCCCGGACGGCGACGCCGGCGGGCGCGACATCGTCGCCGAGGCGGCCATGTGGTCGCTCGAGAACGACGTGCGCCCGGCGATCACCGACGCCTTCGCCACGTCGCGGGCCCGCGACACCGAGCTGCTCATCCGCCTCATGGACCGTCGGCGCCGCTTCGCCGCCGAGATCGACGCCGTCGAGTGCGACGAACTGGGCGAGCTGCTGGGAGCCCGCCCGGCGAGCCGGGCGGAGGGCACGCACCTGCTCGACGAGGCGATCCGGGCCGGGGCCCTGCCCGACGCCGGGGTGATCACCTACCTCACCCGCCGGGCGTACCGCGACGAGTGGCTCCACGAGCCGGCCGTCTCGCTCTACCCCGAGCGCACCTGGTCGGCCCTCGACGACTGACCGTCCCCCGGCCCTCTGGTACAGCACATGCACCTCTGTGCGACGTGCTGTACCAGAGGGGGAGAGCGTGACGGGCGGGAGACGGGTCAGGTGAGGGCGCCGCCGTTGACCCCGACCACCTGGCCGGTGATCCACTCGGCGCCGTCGGAGGCCAGGAACGCCACCGCGTGCCCGACGTCGTCGGGCTGGCCGAGCCGCGGGATCGGGTTGCCCGCACCGAACTCCTCGGGCAGCACGCCGGCCATCACGCCCAGCGACAGGCAGTTCACCGTCACGCCCGACGGACCGACCTCGTGGGCCACGTGCTTGGTGAGCGCCACGGCGGCCGCCTTCGACGCGCCGTAGAGCGACACGCCGATGGCCGCACCGGTCCTGCCGGCGTCCGACGAGATCGTGACGACGCGGCCCCAGCCGCGGGCGCACATGCCCGGCAGGGTGGCGTGCATGCCGTTCATCACGCCGTAGAGGTTCAGGTCGACGAACCGGGCCCAGTCGGCCGGGCCGCTCTGGAGGAACGGGGCAGGCACGAAGCCGTCGGCCGGCACACCGGCGTTGTTCACCAGCACGTCGACCGGCCCGATGTCGCCCTCGATGCGCTCGACCGCGGCGCGCACGGCGTCGAGGTCGGTGACGTCGAACGGGACGGCCGTGCCACCGACCAGCGCCGCGGTGGCCTCGGCCCGCTCCCCGTGCAGGTCGTTCACCACCACCGTGGCGCCCTCGGCGGCGAGGACGCGGGCGATGCCGACGCCCACGCCCTGCCCGGCACCGGTGACCAGGGCGACCCGCCCCGACAGGTCACCACCCACTAGCCGTCACCCATCAGGCTGCCGAGCAGGCGCCGGCCCGACTCGAGGCCGCTCACCTTGCCGAGGGCGTAGTCGACCTCGGCGTAGGTGGCGGGCGGCGCCTCGTAGGGCGTGACGATGTCGTCGACCATCGGCCCGATGCGGTCGGAGATGCCCTTCAACATCGTGGTGTCGAAGCCGTAGACCTCGGCCGCGGTCTCCCCCGCGATCATCCGCACCTCGGCCTCGGTGCAGCCGTTGACGGCTTCGCGCAGGGCGGGCAGCGAGTGCGGCCAGGTGCCCTCGATGTGCGGGTAGTCGGCGCCCCACATGATGCGGTCGACGCCGATCTGGTCGCGGATCTCGCACTCGGCCCGGCTCATGAACGAGGCGCCGACGTAGCAGTTCGACCGGAAGTAGCCGGTGGGCGACGAGGTGAGCACGTCGGTGATGCCACGCTCGAACGGCGAGCCGTAGGCCTCGTCGAGGCGTTCGAGCTGTGAGGGCACCCAGTCGATGCCGACCTCGGTGAAGGCCACCTTCAGGTCGGGGAAGCGGGCGAAGACGCCGCCCATGATCAGCTGGTAGAGCGGGCGGCGGGCCCACCACATGAACTCCTGCTTGGTGACCCACATGGCCTCGAGCCCGTAGCCGAGCCACGGCGTGCCGCCCGAGTGGAAGGTCACGGGCATGCCCTGGTCGACGAACGCCGCCCACAGCGGGTCGTAGACCGGGTCGTGGTAGCTGGGGAGGTCGCCGTCGCCGGTGGGCAGCATGACGCTGGCCAGGCCGTTGTCGCGCACCCAGCGCACCTCGGCCACCGCGGTGTCGATGTCGTGGGGCTGCACGACGGCCACGCCGCCGCGTCGGCCGGGCAGCTCGTTGCAGAAGTCGGCCAGCCACCGGTTGAAGATGCGGGCGCCGGCGAGGCGCAGCTCCGGCGAGGTGTGCGGGAACGGGAACGCCGCGCCCCACGGCGGCTCGTTGCTGTTCTGGAAGTCGGGGAACAGCACCTCGGCCACGATGCCCTCGGACTCGAGCTCGCGGTTGCGGCGCTCGGAGTCCCACACGCCGCTGAGGCCACCCGACCGCACGGCCTCCTGGCTCGACCAGATGTCGACCATCTCGGCGCCGAAGAGGGCGTGCACCAGCTCGCCGTCCTCGGGCAGGCCCATCGAGCGGTTGCGCTCGTTGCGCCACTCCTCGCGCTCCACCAGGAACGTCTCGTACTCGTCGCGCATCGACGCCTCGACGTAGGGCCGGTACCCCTCCAGCGGGGGGCCGGCGTGCCCGTCGGCCGAGACCACCATCAACCGCTCGCTCATCGTGCGCTCCTCCTCGTGCCGTTCGTGCTCATGCCGGGTCGGTCTCGACGAAGCGGTCGACGCCGCGCCAGTAGTCGGGGATGTCGTCGCCGTCCATGATCGAGGTGAGGCCCGTCTCGGTCAGCGGCGGCAGCGAGCCGTCGTCCTCGGTGAAGCCGTACTCGCGGGCCAGCACACCGGTGAAGTACGAGCCGCCGGACCGGGCGATCACATCGGGGTCCAACGCCAGCGCGACCACCGCCTTGCCGTTGAACTTGGGCGACTCACCGAAGGAGATGTCGAGCCCGTGGAGGGTGCGCTTCCCGTCGGGCCCCTCCTGGGTGTTGGCCATCAGCCCCTCGGTGAGCACCAGGCCGGGCCACAGCGAGAGCGCCGTCACCCCGTGGGGCCGCAGCTCCATCGCGGTGTCCTGGGTGACCTTGTCGATGGCGGCCTTGCCCACGCCGTAGGGCACCGACAGGAGGTAGCCGATGGCGCCGTGGGAGGAGATGTTCACGACGAGGCCGCTCCCCTGGCGGACCATGATCGGCGCGGCCAGCGCGGTGGTGACGTAGTCGGAGCGCGGGCCCACCTCGAGGCAGCGGGTGATCTCGTCGAACGGGATCTCCCAGAACGGCACGCCGACCATGGCGCTGAACTCGGGCGAGGCGACGTTCACGACCAGGTCGAGGCGGCCCTGCTCGGCCTCGATCCGGCGGAAGACCTCGCGCACCTGCTCGTCGTCGGTGTGGTCGCACGCCAGCGGGATCGCGGTGCCGCCGGCGGCCCCGATCTCGTCGGCGGTGCGCTGCAGGCTGGCCAGCTGGCCCGGCACGTCGTCGAGCGTGCGGGCGGTCACGTAGGTGATCGCCCCCTGCGCCCCGACCTCCAGGGCGATGCCCTTGCCGATGTTCTTGCTCGCCCCGGTGACCAGCGCGACCTTGCCCTCGAGTGGCTTCGCCACGTCGCCATCCCCCTCTCTCCGCCGGCCCCCTGCCGACGAGGGCACATTCGCGTATCTCATACGCAAATGCAATGGCGAAATGTCGGGAGGCGGGTCAGGAGGTGGCGGGCCCCCCGGGCACCATGCCTTCGAGGGCGGCCACCGTGCGGTCGACGACCAGGTCGAACGCGGCCTCGTGGACCGCCGCCAGCCCGGGGATGACCCGGGCCATCCGCGACGCGGCCTCCTCGGGCAGGTGGGCGAGCTCGCCGTACATCGCGCTGACGGGTGGCTCGGGCAGGCGGTTGGCCTCGATGATCGAGTGGCCGAGCGTGGTGGCCGAGACCCAGTAGTGGGCCTTGGCCAGCTCGGCGTCGTCCCAGTCGGCGGCGCGCTCGAGGATGGCGACGAGCTCGGCGCCGTCGACGAGCCAGTCCTGGTGGCCACCCTCGGCGGTGAACTGCAGCAGCTGCGGGTAGCGCACGATCTGGTCGCGGACGCTGGTCATCCACGCCCCCACCTGCTCCTGCCACGGGAGCCCGGCGTCGACCGCGACGGGAGGCCGCCCGGCGCGCACCGCTCGCACGATCGCTCCGAGCAGCTCGGCCCGGTCGTCGAAGTACCGGTAGAGGGTCATCGGCGCCAGCCCGACCGCATCGGCCACGCGGGCGATGGTGAGCGGCTCGTGGGGGTCGCGCTCGAGCAGCCCGATGGCGGCGTCGACGATCTCCTCGCGACTGGCCCGGGGCTTGCGCCCCCGGCGCTTCGGCACGCTGGTCGCGTCGGCCTCCGCTGCGGTCATGGCCGCACCCTACCGCCGGGCCCCCAGGGGCCGTCCGTGGCGGCTGCCGGCGGCTGGTTGTATTTGCGTCGCATTATGCGTAGAGTCTACGCAAATGGCGTCGGGGGGCGCCAGGAAAGCAGGGGATCTGATGTTCGGCTCGACCGATCACGCGCGCCGCGAGGCCCGCCCGCACCGCCGTCGGCGCCTGGCGGCGGCCGCTGCGCTCGTCACCACCCTGGCCCTCGTGGCCGGCGCGTGCGGGAGCAGCAGCCGCAGCGGCGACGGCGGCTCGGGCGGCTCCACCGCCACGACGACCCCGGCCGACGCCTCCTTCGGCACCCTGGCCAGCCCGTGCGGGCCCGGCTCGCCGAGCGGCACCCCCGACGTCGGCGTCACCGACTCGACCGTCACCATCGGCTACGGCGACGACGCCGGGTTCGCGGGCCTCGCCGGCCAGGGCCACGAGATGAGTGACGCGGTCAAGGCCCTCATCTCCTGGTGCAACCAGCAGGGCGGCATCAACGGGCGCAAGGTCGTCGGCAACTACTACGACGCCAAGGTCACCGAGGTGGCCAACGCCATGACCGCGGCGTGCGAGGCCAAGAACTTCTTCATGGTGGGCGAGGGCTTCGTCTTCGACACGTCCCAGGAGCAGGTCCGCATGGGCTGCGGCCTGCCGGCGGTGCCGGCCTACGGCACCAGCGCGGCGTTCTCGAACGGCCGCCTCGTCTACATGCCCGAGCCGGTGCCCATCGACTACGCCCAGGTCACCCTCGCCCGCTGGTACGCGCAGAACAACCCGGAGAAGGCCAAGAAGGTGGCCACCATCTCGGCCAACATCGCCGCCTCGACCGACACCCTCGACAAGCAGAAGGCCACCTGGCCGTCGGTGGGCATCCAGTTCCTGCCCTGCGACCAGCAGTACAACCTGCTCGGAGAGGCCGACTGGAAGCCGTTCGTGCAGCACCTCAAGGACTGCGGCGCCGAGGCGGTCACCTTCATCGGCACCGCCAACCCCTCGCTCGAGAACCTGCTCGAGGCGGCCAACCAGCTCGACTACCACCCCGACTGGCTGCAGGAGGGCAACTTCTACGACGCCCCGTTCGCGGCGTGGAACACCAACGGGTGGGCCGACGACGTGTACGTCCAGTACGCCAACGTGCCGTTCGAGCACGCCTCGGACTCGGCCGCCATGGAGCAGTACATGTCGATCGTGAAGGGCGCGGGCGGCGACATCAGCGGCCTCGGCGTCAACGCCGCCTCGGCCTTCCTGCTGTGGGCGACGGCGGCGCAGAGCTGCGGCAACGACCTCACCCGTGACTGCACCCTGGCGGCGCTGGGCGGCGAGCACGCCTGGGACGGCGGCGGCCTCTCGGGCCCGGCCGACGTCGGCGCCAACATGCCGTCGCAGTGCGCGGTGGTCCTGCGGCTCGACGGCACGAGCTTCGTGCAGGCCGCCCCCGACGCCGGCGGCAGCTTCCTCTGCGACGCCCAGAACGTGCAGAAGGTGACCGGGCCGCTCGTCGACAACGCCAAGCTCGGCGCCGACCGCAAGGTCCCGGCCGGCTGACCCACCCGGTGCGACGCGTCCCGGGCTCCCCTGTCGCCGGGACGCGGAAGGGCCCCGCCTCACGGCGGGGCCCACGCACGCCGGTCTCGGCCCCGGGTGGCCCCGGGCCGGCGCTCGTCCGACCGTCCCTCAGGCCTTGGCGACCTCGGCCCCGGCCAGGCTGCCCTCCTGGCGCCACGCCTCGAGGAGGCGGGCGTAGTTGAGCATCGAGCCCATGTAGGGCGAGTTGCGGGCCGCCTTCATGGAGGGCTCGCCCTGCTCGCCGTTGAGGTAGCCCGGCGTGCAGGAGGCGTTGTAGACGGCCAGGCCGCCGACCATGGTCATGAGGAGGTTGAACCACTCCTCCTCGGCCTCGGTCGACGCCTCGATGGTGGCGATGCCCTCGGCGTCGCAGGTCTGGATCAGCTCGGCCACGTGCTTCGAGGTCTCGGTGAGGTAGTGGGCGAAGTTCGTGCCGAACGCGCCCTGCACCGTGCTGATCATCATGAGGTTCGGGAAGTCGTGGGTGAGCACGCCGTGGAGGGTGTGGGGGCCCTCGGCCCACGACTCGCTCATCGACACGCCGCCGCGGCCCTTGGGGTCGAACCCGAGGCGGTGGTGGTAGTCGGTGGTGACCTCGAAGCCGGAGGCGAACACGAGGATGTCGACGGGGTACTCGGTGCCCCCGACGATCACGCCGGTCTCGGTGATCTGGTCGACGCCCTTGCCGTCGGTGTCGACGAGGTGGACGTTCTCGCGGTTGAACGCCGGCAGGTAGTCGTCGTGGAAGCACGGGCGCTTGCAGAACTTGCCGTACCAGGGCTTGAGCTTCTCGGCCGTGTCGGGGTCGTCGATGATCTCGTCGACGCGGTCGCGCAGCGCCTGCATCTGCTCGAAGTCCTCGCGCTCGTAGAACGCGGCTTCCTCGTCGTCCTTGGGCACGTTGCGGGTGTCGACCCACAGCATCTGGGTCCAGGTGTCGCCCACCAGGTTCTTCTCGGGCTGGGTGCCGGTGACCGCCATCGTGAAGTTCTCGATGCGCTCCTTCTGCCAGCCCGGCTCCAGGCTCTTGAACCACTCGGCATCGGTGGGGCCCTGGTTGCGCACACCGACCGAGGCGGGCGTGCGCTGGAAGACGAAGAGCTCCTTGGCCGAGCGGGCCACGGCGGGCACGACCTGCACGGCGGTGGCGCCGGTGCCGATCACGCCGACGACCTTGTCCTCGAGCTTCTCCATGTGGTCGTAGGGGCCGCCGCCCGTCTGGGCGTAGTCCCACCGGCTGGTGTGGAACTTGGGGCCGGTGAACTTCTCGATGCCGGGGATGCCGGGGAGCTTGGCCTTGCTGAGCACGCCGCCGGCGATCACCACGTACTTCGAGGTGAGCACGTCGCCCCGATCGGTGACGGTGGTCCAGCGCTGGGTGGCGTCGTCCCACGTCATCTCCGAGACCTCGGTCTGGAACATGGCACCGCGGTAGAGGTCGAAGTGGCGGCCGAGCAGCTGGCAGTACTCGAAGATCTCGGGCGCGTACGCGTACTTCATGGTGGGCATGAAGCCCGTCTCCTCCAGCATCGGGAGGTAGACGTAGGACTCGACGTCGCACATGCAGCCCGGGTACCGGTTCCAGTACCAGGTACCGCCGAAGTCGCCGCCCTTCTCGATGATCTTGAAGTCGGTGATCCCGAGCTTGGTGAGGTTGGCGCCGGTGAGCATGCCGCCGAAGCCGCCGCCGACGATGACCACCTGGGTCTCCTCGGTGACGGGCTCGCGCACGATCGGCGGGGAGTACGGGTCGTGGTCGAACTCCTCGAACTCACCGCTGAGGTCGTGGTACTGGTCGTTGGCGTCGGCCCGCAGGCGCTTCTCGCGCTCGATGCGGTAGCGCTCGCGCGCCTCTTCCAGCGAGATGTCGTGGTCGCTCATGGGTGCTCCGTCCCCCCTGGGGTCGTAGTAATGGCGGCCATTGTTACATCGGCGGACCGCCGAACGCACCCCGGGGAGGGCGAAAAGGGACCAAAGCCCCACCGACCGCCCCACCGAGGCCCCGACACCGCTCCCCCTCCCTCCCCGGACGCGGTTCTGGCATGCGTCTCGCACCTCCAGAGGTGCAGCACGCATGCCAGAACGAGAGGCGGGCGGGCCCGGGGGCCCCGCCGGTGGATCAGGCCTTGGTGGTGATCGTGCCGGCGAGGTCGCCCTGCTCGCGCCAGCGCTCGAGGTGCCCGAGGTAGTCGATCACGCTGCCCGCGTAGACCAGGTTGCGGGCCGCCTTGGCGTCGGGCTCGGCCCGCTCGGAGTTGTAGAAGCCGGGCGTGCAGTGCTCGACGTAGGTCGCCCCGCCGCCGATGGCGCCGTAGAGCACCATGAGCCAGTCCTCCTCGGCCTCGGGCGTGGCCTCGATGGTCTCGATGCCGTGGTCGCGGCAGGTGGCCACGATGGCCGCGCAGTGGGCGGCCGAGCCGGAGAGGAAGTGCACGAAGTTGGTGCCGAAGCCGGCCTGCACGAGGCTGATCAGCATCAGGTTCGGGAAGTCGCCCTGGAGCACGCCGTGGAGGGTGCGGGCGCCCTCGGACCAGCGCTCGCTCATCGCCTGGCCGCCGCGGCCCACCGGGTCGAAGCCCACCCGCTGGTCGAGGTCGGTGTTGACCTCGAAGCCCGACGCGAACACCAGCACGTCGACCGGGTACTCGACGCCGTCGACCACCGGACCGTTGGCGGTGATGCGCTCGACGCCCCGGCCGTCGGTGTCGACGAGGTGCACGTTCGGGAGGTTGAACGACGGCAGGTAGTCGTCGTGGAAGCACACCCGCTTGCAGTTCTTGGCCCAGTACGGCTTGAGCTTCTCCGCCGTCTCCGGGTCCTCGACGATGTCGTCGATGCGGCGGCGGATCGCCTCCATGGTGAGGAAGTCGCTGAGCTCGAGGGCGGCGGCCTCCTCGTCGGAGCCCGGCAGCGCCTGGGTGTTCTCCCACATGACCTCGGTCCAGCCGTCGCCGACCAGGTTGACCTCGGGCTTCACACCGGTGACCGACTGGGTGAAGTTGCGGATGCGCTCGTCCTGCCAGCCCGGCTGCAGGCTCTGGAACCACTCGACGTCGGTGGGGCCCTGGTTGCGGACGCCGACCGCCGAGGGGGTGCGCTGGAAGACGTAGAGCTCCTTGGCCGTCTTGGCCAGCTGCGGCACGGCCTGCACCGCGGTGGCGCCGGTGCCGATGATGCCGACGCGCA
>CAMFLJ010000099.1 GCA_945957335.1 uncultured Actinomycetes bacterium
GCCGAGCACGGCGGCCGCCTCTGCGTGCGCGTGGGCGATCCCACCCGGCTCGTCGCCGCCGAGGCCGCCGCCCGTGGCGCCGCCGCCGTGCACGCCAACGCCGACGTCACGCCGTACGCCGCCGGGCGCGACGAGGCCGTCGCCATCGCCCTCACGGCGGGAGGCGTGCGGTGGGCCACCAGCTGGGGCACCCTCGTGCACGAGCCCGGCCGGGTCCTGACCCAGGCCGGCACCCTCTCGCAGGTCTTCACCCCGTTCTTCCGGGCGTGGGCCCGCACGCCGTGGGCGCCCTGGCCCGAGCCGGGCGACGCCGAGCTGATCGACGACGAGGGCGACCCGATCCCCTCCGCCGCGGTGCCGTACCCGCTGCTCGACGGCCAGGACGGCGACGCGGCCGAGCCCGGTGAGCGTGGCGCCACGGCCCGCCTGGCCCAGGCGGTCGAGCGGGCCGACCGCTACGACGACGAGCGCGATCGACCAGACCTGCTCGGCACGTCCGAGCTCTCGGCCGACCTCCGCTTCGGCACGCTCTCTCCTCGCACCATGGCCGAGGTCGTCGGTGAGTCCTCGCCGGGCCGGGCGGCGCTCGTGCGCCAGCTCGCCTGGCGCGACTGGTACGCCCACCTCCTGCACGCCACGCCCGAACTGGTCGAGCGGCCGATGAAGGACACCTACGCCGGGCTGCGCTGGCGCCACGACCCCGCGGCGGTCGAGGCGTGGAAGGCGGGCCGCACCGGCTTCCCGATGGTCGACGCCGGCATGCGCCAGCTGCTGGCCACGGGGTGGATGCACAACCGGGTGCGGATGCTCACCGCCTCGTTCCTCGTGAAGAACCTGCTCGTCGACTGGCGGGTGGGGGAGCGGTGGTTCCGCCATCGCCTGATCGACGCCGACGTGCCGCAGAACGTCGGCAACTGGCAGTGGGTCGCCGGCACCGGCCCCGACGCCTCGCCCTACAACCGGGTGTTCAACCCGGTCGTGCAGGGCCACCGCTTCGACCCCGACGGCGACTACGTGCGCCGGTGGGTGCCCGAGCTGGCGGGCATCGCCGGCGGGGCGGTCCACGAGCCGTGGGCGATCGGCCCGCTCGAGCTGGCCGCTGCGGGCGTCGTCCTCGGCGACACCTATCCCGAGCCGATGGTCGACCTCAAGGACACTCGCGAGCGCGCCCTGGCGGCCTACGCCGCGGCCCGTCGCTGACATCGGGCACGATGGCCGGGTGGCCACCCGTCGACCGTCCCGTGCCGCCGGCGAGCCGGCCCCGCCCCGTCCGCCCGAGCACCCCGGCGATCCGGTGTCCTTCGACCCCGACGTCGCCCCGGAGCTGGCCGACGCGGTCGTCACCGACGTGGCCGATGGCGATCTCGACGACGTCGAGCTGGTGCGTTGCGTCCTCGAGGGCGTGCGCCTCACCGCCCGGAGCGCGCGCCGGCTGCGCCTGGTCGACGTGGTGCTGCGCGACTGCGAGCTGAGCGGCGCCGACCTCACCGAGGCCCGCCTCACGCGCGTGCGGCTCGAGGGCTGCCGGGCCGAGGGGCTCGACCTCGGGATGGTGAAGGCGGCCGACCTGGTCGTCGTCGGCTCGAAGCTCACCGAGGCGAGCGCCCGGATGTCGGAGCTCGAGCGGTGGCGCCTCGACGACTGCGACCTGCGCCGCTCGGAGTGGCAGCGCGCGGTGCTGACGACAGGCCTCGTCGACGGCTGCGACCTCGACCACGCCGACCTCTCCGGCGCCCGCCTCTCCGACGTGCGGGTGATGCGGACGCGCCTCGACGACCTGGTCGGGGCCCGGGCCCTGGCCGGGGCCACGGTCGACAGCGGGCAGCTGGTCCCGTTGGCCCTGGCCGTGTTCGCCGACCTCGGCATCCGTCTCGACGACGGAGCCGGGGCCGAGGGCGACGAGGGCTAGGCGCCCTTCGTCGCGGCGCCGGTCACGAGGCCCGGGCGGCCTCCTGCACGGCGCGACGGCTGATCGAGCGGGGCGCGTAGCCGGCGGCGGCGCGCTCCTCCTCGGTCTCGCCTCCCCAGAACCCGTTCTCCCGGTTGAGGCGGGCGAGGTCGCGGCACTGGGTGAGCACGGGGCAGCCGGCGCACACCTTGCGGGCGGCGGCCTCGCGGCGCACCCGCCGTTCGGGGCGTTCGCCGGCGACGCCGAAGAAGAGGGTGGTGCGGCCCTTGCAGGCGGCGTCGTCCATCCAGGACGGGCGGTCGCTGACAGCGAGGAGTTCCAAAGCTCGATCCTCCATGGTGTGCTCCGCTCTCACTGGACGTTGGCAATTTAGCGCTAATTCGTCGAACGACAACCCGACCACATTGCGACTGGGTGACGAAGGCGCCGTCGGGTGTCGCGGCGCCTGTCCCCGCCTCCGTCGCCGCACCCGTGCGCGGATCACGGGAGGGCGCCCCGGAGCCACCTTCTAGGCTCGCCCCGTGACCGTGTACCTCGTGGGCGCCGGCCCCGGTGATCCCGGCCTCCTCACCGTGCGCGGTGCCGAGGTCCTGGCCCGGGCCGACGTCGTCGTCTACGACCGCCTCTCGGTCGCCGCCCTGCTCGACCTCGCCCCACCCGAGGCCGAGCGCATCAGCGTGGCCAAGAGCGCCGGCCGGGCGGTCATGCCCCAGGACGACATCAACGCCCTTCTCGTCGAGCGGGGCCTCGCCGGGCAGGAGGTCGTCCGGCTCAAGGGCGGTGACCCGTTCGTCTTCGCCAGGGGAGGGGAGGAGGCCGCCGCCCTCCGCGCCGCCGGCATCCACTACGAGGTCGTGCCGGGCATCACCTCCGCCATCGCCGCCCCCGCCTACGCGGGCATCCCCGTCACCCTGCGCCACTCGTCGACGTCGTTCACGGTGGTCACCGGCCACGAGGACCCGGACAAGGGGGGCGAGCTCGACTGGGACGCCGTCGCCCGCCTCGGCGGCACCATCGTCATCCTCATGGGCGTGGGCCGGCTGCCCGCCATCGTCGAGCGGCTGATCGCCGGTGGTCTGGCCCCGGACACGCCGGCCGCGGCCGTGCGCTGGGGCACCCGGCCCGAGCAGCACACCGTGCGGGCCACGCTCGCCACGCTCGCCGACCACGACCTGAAGGCACCCAGCGTCATCGTCATCGGCGCCGTGGCCGCCACCGACCTCGACTGGTTCGAGTCGCGCCCGCTGTTCGGCCGGAAGGTCGTCGTCACCCGGCCCGCCCACCAGGCCTCGGCCCTCGCCGAGCCGCTGCGGGCGGTCGGCGCCGAGCCGGTGGTCGTGCCCACGATCGAGATCGTCGACCCGGCCGACGACGGCGCCGGCCTGCGCGACGCCCTCGCCGACCTCGACGACGTGGCCTGGGTCGTGCTCACCTCCGCCAACGGCGCCGCCCGCTTCTGCGACGCGCTGCGCGACGGCCGCGACCTCGCCGGCGTGAAGCTCGCCGCCATCGGCCCCGGCACCGCCGACGAGCTCGAGCGCCACCACCTCGTCGCCGACCTCGTGCCCGAGCGGTTCGTGGCCGAGTCGCTGCTCGAGGCGTTCCCCCTGCCGCACGACGGGCGCCGCCGCGTCGTGCTGGCCCGGGCCGAGGTCGCCCGCGACGTGCTCCCCGACGGCCTCGCCGCCATGGGCTGGGAGGTCGACGTCGTCCCGGTGTACCGCACCGTCCCGGTCGTGCCCACCGACGCGCAGCGCGACGCCGTCCGGGCCGCCGACGCGGTCACCTTCACCTCGTCGTCCACCGTCGAGAACTGGGTGGCCGCCTTCGGCGACCTCGTCCCGCCGGTCGTGGCCTGCATCGGGCCGGTCACGGCCGACACCGCCCGCCGCCTCGGGCTGCGCGTCGACCTCGTCGCCGACGTGCACACCGTGCCCGGGCTGGTCGACGCGCTCGTCGCCCACGTCGCCGGTCCGTCGCAGCCGCGCCCCGCCACCCGGCGAGGAGGGCGTCGGCGGGGTCGTGCGTAGGCTGACCGCCGATGAGCTTCCCCCAGCGCCGCCTGCGCCGCCTGCGCCGCACCCCCACGCTCCGGCGCCTCGTCGCCGAGACCCGGCTGTCGGTCGACGACCTGATCGCACCGCTCTTCGTGCGTGAGGGCATCGACGAGCCGCACCCGATCGAGTCGATCCCCGGCGTCGTCCAGCACACGGTCCCGTCCCTGGTCGCCGAGGTCGAGGCCCTCGTCGCGCTGGGCGTCCCCGGCGTCATCCTCTTCGGCGTGCCCGAGGCCAAGGACGAGCGGGGCTCCGGTGCCTGGGACCCCGACGGCATCGTCCAGGTCGCCCTGCGCGAGCTGCGCGACCGCGTCGGCGACCTGGTTGTGCTCATGGCCGACCTCTGCCTCGACGAGTACACCTCGCACGGCCACTGCGGTCTGCTCACCGACGACGGCGACGTCGACAACGACGGCACGCTCGAGCTCTACGGTGAGGTCGCCCTGGCCCAGGCCGAGGCCGGTGCCGACATCGTGGCCCCCTCCGGGATGATGGACGGCGAGGTCCTCGCCATCCGCGAGGCCCTCGACGACGACGGCTTCGAGCAGGTGGCGATCATGGCCTACGCCGCCAAGTACGCCTCCGCCCTCTACGGCCCGTTCCGCGACGCGGTCGACGTCACCATCGCCGGCGGCGGCGACCGCAAGGGCTACCAGCAGGACCCGGCCAACGTCCGCGAGTCGCTCGAGGAGATCCGCCTCGACCTCGGCGAGGGCGCCGACATCGTGATGGTGAAGCCGGCCCTCGCCTACCTCGACGTCATCGCCCGGGCCCGGCCCGAGGTCGACGTGCCGCTCGCCGCCTACCACGTGTCCGGCGAGTACGCGATGGTCAAGGCCGCCGCCGAGCGGGGCTGGATCGACGGCCACGCCGTCGCCATGGAGCACCTCACCTCGATCCGCCGGTCCGGCGCCGACATGATCCTCACCTACTTCGCCCGCGAGGCCGCCGAGGTCCTGAACGGATGACCGACACCAACCAGTCGCTGTTCGACCGCGGCCAGGAGGTGATCCCTGGTGGCGTGAACTCGCCGGTCCGCGCCTTCCGCTCGGTCGGCGGCACCCCCTACTTCGTCGCCTCGGCCGAGGGCGCCACCGTCACCGACGTCGAGGGCACGACCTTCCACGACCTGGTCCAGAGCTACGGCGCCGTCATCGCCGGCCACGCCCACCCGAAGGTGGTCGAGGCCATCCGCGGCGCCGCCGCCCGCGGCACCTCCTACGGCGCGCCGACGCCGGGCGAGGTCGCGCTCGCCGAGGCCATCTGCGAGCGCGTGCCGTCGGTCGAGAAGGTGCGCATGGTGAGCAGCGGCACCGAGGCCACCATGAGCGCGATCCGCGTCGCCCGCGGCGCCACCGGCCGGCCCAAGCTGCTCAAGTTCGCCGGCAACTACCACGGCCACAGCGATGGCCTGCTGGTGTCGGGCGGCACCGCCATGGCGTCGCTCGGCCTCCCGGCGTCGGCCGGCGTCACCGAGAGCGCCGTGGCCGACACGGTGGTGGTGCCCTACAACGTGGTGCCCACCCTCGACGAGTCGTTCGCGGCGGTGATCGTCGAGCCGTGCGCCGCCAACATGGGCCTCGTCCCGCCGGCCCCCGGCTTCCTCGAGGGGCTGCGCGCCGAGTGCGACCGCGTCGGCGCCCTGCTGATCTTCGACGAGGTCATCACCGGATTCCGTGTCGCCCGAGGCGGCGCCCAGCAGCTCACCGGCGTCACCCCCGACCTCAGCGCCTTCGGCAAGGTCATCGGCGGCGGCCTCCCGGTCGGCGCCTTCGGCGGCCGGGCCGACGTGATGGACGAGCTCGCCCCGCTCGGGCCGGTGTACCAGGCGGGCACGCTGTCGGGGAACCCGCTCGCCACCGCGGCCGGACTGGCGGTGCTCGAGCTGCTCGACGACGACGCCTACGCCCTCATCGAGTCGCGGGCCGACTGCCTCGCCGGTGCGCTGGCCGTCGCCCTCGCCGCCGCCGGCATCACCGCGGTCGTCCCGCGCTGGGGCACCCTCGTGGGCCTGTTCCTCGGGGCCACCGCGCCGCACGACTACGACTCGGCCTGCGCCACCGACGAGGCCCTCTACGCCCGCTTCTTCCACGCCCTCCTCGACGAGCACGTGGCCATCGCGCCCGGCGCCTACGAGGTCATGTTCCCGGGGCTCGCCCACGACGACGCGTCGCTCACCGCCATCGCCGAGGCCGCCGGTCGCGCCGCGGTGGTCGCAGCGGGGTAGAGGCCGACCGCACCCCGGCCCCGGCCGGACGACGAGGAGGACACGTGCCCGACGATCTCGAGACCGCCGCCGTCGACACCGACGTGGTCGTGCTGTTCGGCGCCACCGGCGACCTCGCCGCCAAGAAGATCTTCCCGGCCATCGCGTCGCTCGAGCGCAAGGGCAAGCTCGGCATCCCCGTCGTCGGCGTGGCGTCCTCCGACTGGGACGACGAGGCGCTGCGCAACCGCGTCGAGGAGTCCCTCGAGGCGCACGGCGGGCTCGACGACACGTGGCCGGAGCTGCGCGAGCGCTTCACCTACGTGAGCGGCGACTACCGCGACCCGAAGACCTACGAGCTGCTCCGCGACCGCGTCGGGGCCTGCCGGCACCCGCTCTTCTACCTGGCCATCCCGCCGTCGCTCTTCGACGACGTCGTGCAGGGCATCGAGTCGGTCGGGCTCAACGAGGGCGCCAAGGTCGTGGTCGAGAAGCCGTTCGGCCGCGACCGCGAGTCGTCGTCCGAGCTGAACGGCGTGCTGCACCGTGCCTTCCCCGAGTCGTCGGTGTTCCGCATCGACCACTTCCTCGGCAAGGACGGCATCGAGAACCTGCTCGTGTTCCGCTTCGCCAACTCGCTGCTCGAGCCCGTGTGGAACCGCAACTTCATCTCGAGCATCCAGATCACGATGGCCGAGGACTTCGGCACCGCCGGTCGGGCGAAGTTCTACGACACCGCCGGCGCGATCCGCGACGTCGTGCAGAACCACCTGCTCGAGATCGTCGCCCTGCTCGGCATGGAGCCGCCCGTGGCGGCCGACGCCGACGCCCTGCGCGACGAGAAGGTGAAGCTCTTCCGCCAGATCCGCTCGTTCCGCCCCGGCGACGTCGTGCGCGGCCAGTACCGCGACTACATCGACGAGCCCGGCGTGGCGCCCGGCTCCGACACCGAGACCTTCGTGGCCCTGAAGTTCGAGATCGAGTCGTGGCGCTGGGCCGGCGTGCCGTGGCTGATCCGGGCCGGCAAGAACCTGCCGGTCACCGCCACCGAGGCCATCGTCGAGTTCGCCACCCCGCCCCGGATGCTCTTCGCTCCGGAGGGCTCACCCGCGCCGCACCCCAACCACCTGCGCTTCCGGCTGGGCAAGGAGAGCGGCATCCTGCTGCAGCTCCACGCCAAGGTCCCGGGCGACCGGCTCCTCAGCCACGCCGTCGACCTCGAGGTCACCGAGGAGAAGCTCTTCGGTGACAGCGACCAGCCCTACGAGCGGCTCCTCGAGGACGCCATGGAGGGCGACGCGCGCCGCTTCGGTCGCCACGACGGCGTCGACCAGCAGTGGCGCATCGTGCAGGACGTGCTCGACTCGCCGCCGCCGGTGCACCTCTACTACTCCGGCACGTGGGGCCCGCCCGAGGCCGAGGCGCTGGCCGCGCCCTTCGGTGGTTGGCACGAGCCGCTCCCGTAGCGCTCGGGCCGCGGGCTCGACCACACGGCACGACCGCCGCACGCGGAAGGGCCCCGCCGACTCGGCGGGGCCCTTCGCAGTCCTCGGGGTGGGTGGGCCTCAGCCCGTGCCACCCACCGGGTTCTTCCAGTTCGGCTCGATGGTGAGCTTGCCGTCGGAGTCGATCAGCGGCTTGCCGTCGGGGGTGATGAGGTTGCCGGCGGTGTCGAGCATCGGCTTGCCGTCGGGCCAGAGCATCTTGCCGTCGGCCGCGACCTGCTTGGCGTCGATCTTGGCGCCGGAGAGCACCTCGCGCTCGTAGCGCACGACGGCCAGGAGCTGGGCCTGGGTGAGGCTGCCCTTGAAGGCCGGCATCGGGTTGCCGTTGTAGCTCAGCGTCTTGTGCTGGCCACCCTCGCGGTCCGGGTCGCCGTAGGGGGTGTCCTTCGGGCCGGTGCCGTTCGAGCCGAGCCACACGAAGTCGAGCTGGCCGAGGATGTCCGGGAAGGTCTTGATGAGCGCCGAGTCGGTCATCGGCCGGCCCACGCCGCCGCCGCCCGTCGAGCCGTGGCAGCTGGCGCACTGGGCGGCGAAGATCGTGGCGCCCTCCTCGAGCTGGGTGGGCTGGCCGGTGGCCGCCTTCGAGAGGCCACCGATGTAGATGATCGCCCACACCGGGATGAAGATCAGCACGGGCATGACCCACAGCGGGATCTTCTTGCGCTTGAGCGACGCGGCCACGTACGGCGGGATCGGCTTGGCCGGCTCCGCGGCCTCGGCCGGCACGGCAGCCGCCTGCTTGGCGGCGGCCGTCGGGGCCGCGGGCTCGACCGCAGAGCCCGTGGGCTCGTCGGCGGGAGCGGCGGCCGCGGGTGCGGCATCCCCGCCGTCGCCCCCGTCGCCGCCACCGAGCCCGAGGGCGGAACGGCGGTCACGGGAGCGCTTGAGCAGGTGCTCGGGAACTTCGGTCACAGCTCCTCCGAGGGCGTCGGAATGATGAGGCGCGGGCCGAGCGCTCGGCGCGGCCTGGATGTCGCTCAACCTAGACGACGCGCCGCGCCCGGCACCAAGTACGGAAGACCTCTTCTCGGCGCTCCGCCGCGCTCCCCGACGCTCGCCGCGGGCCCTCGTGGCGAGCGTCGGGACCAACGTCACGACGTGGTGCCACGGATGTGCCTGGCTCGCGTCGGCGGTGGTAGACAATCGGTCACGCCGGCAACCGGGGCTCGTCCCCGATCGGCGCTGCCCCGCCGTTACATTTGTGAGCACGTTCACGAGGGAGGTCCAACCGGGTGGTTGCGTTCGTCACGGCCCTGATCATCCTGGTGGCCCTCTCCGCCCTCGTGGTGCCGATGGCCAAGCGTCGGCCGGTGGGCACGCCGCTCACGTGGGGCGAGTCCATGGTCGCCTCGGTCTACGCCTTCTTCCTGATGTTCTGGGCCTACGGCGTGATCCCGCACCTCTGGCTGACCTGGGCCGACAACGAGCTCCAGTGGCGCCCGGACAAGATCCTCTACGGGCCCGGCTCGATCCTCCAGCCCCAGGCGCTCGGCGGGAACTTCCCGATGACGATCTCCTCCCAGACGCTGCGCGACTTCCTCGCCGTCGGCATCTACGTCGTCTTCCTCGCTGCGCAGATCGCGCTCTGGGCCTACTGGCAGAACCGCGGCAAGCGCGCCGCCGCCGCCTCGAGCACGGCGGTCGTCGAGTCCGAGTTCGGCCGTCCGCTGGTCCGGAAGGGCTGACCGTGGCCGAGATCGCCGCCAACCCGCCGCTTCCCGAGTTCCGTGCGGACTACGTCCTGCAGGAGGTCGACGCCGCCTGGCTGTCGAAGGCGGTGAAGCCCAAGCAGTTCATCCACATCGACCAGTCCGAGTGCATCACCTGCGAGGGCTGCGTCGACATCTGCCCCTGGAAGTGCATCCACCTCGTTCGCACCGAGGCCATCGACGAGGCGCTCGGCACCGAGCTGCCCGGCGAGGACCCCGGTGACCGCTCCGTCTTCCTGATCGACGACGACGTCTGCACCCGCTGCGCCCTCTGCGTCGACCGCTGCCCCACCGGTGTGATCATCCTCGGCAAGGTGGGCGACGCCCCCGCCGACGGCGACCCGCACCAGCGCACCCCCACCCACGGCTACGGCTACGGCATGCGCCTCGGCTGACGCCCACCTGACGACGACCACCACGCCTACCTAGAGCACACGGCTCGAGCACACGGAGTAACTGCCTTGGCCAAGACCATGGAGCGCCCCGGAGGGAAGAAGTCCCCCGGCCAGCGCGTGAGCGAGATCGTCGACAAGACGCAGGGCTCGCAGGCCTGGAACTCGATCTTCCGGCCCGGTTCGGTGTTCCGCAAGGGCTACACCGACAGCCCCCGTAACCGGTCGTACGTGATCATGAACTCGGTGCTGTACCACCTCCACCCGGTGAAGGTGAAGCGGCACGCGGTGAAGGTCAGCTACACCCTCTGCCTGGGTGGCCTGAGCTTCTTCCTGTTCATCCTGCTCACGATCACCGGCATCTTCTTGATGTTCTTCTACCGGCCCACCGCGGCCCAGGCCTGGAACGACATCTACACGCTCCAGACCTCGGTCACCTTCGGCCTGCTGGTGCGGAACATGCACAGATGGGCGGCGCACCTCATGGTGCTGTCCGTCTTCTTGCACATGGCCCGCGTCTTCTACCACGGCGCCTACAAGCCGCCCCGGGAGTTCAACTGGGTGATCGGCGTGATCCTGCTCACGCTCACCCTGCTGCTCTCCTTCACCGGCTACCTGCTCCCGTGGGACCAGCTCGCCCTCTGGGCCGTCACCGTGGGCACGAACATGATGGGCTACACGCCGGTCTTCGGCGACCAGGTCCGGTTCGTGCTCCTCGGCGGCAAGGAGATCGGCACCGACACCCTCCTGCGCTGGTACGTGCTGCACGTCTTGTTCGTCCCGTTCGTGACCGTCATCTTCCTCGCCATCCACTTCTGGAGGGTGCGCAAGGACGGCGGCATCTCCGGACCGTTGTGATCGAGGAGCATCTGCGTTGACCGAGATCCCCGAACACCTCCGCAAGCGGGCCGAAGCGGCCCGCGCCAAGGCTGCCGAGCAGGCCGCCGAGGGCGACGCGCCCGCCGAGGCCCCCGCGGCCGAGGCCGGCGAGCCGGCTGCCGCGCCGAGTGGCGAGGCCAGCCGCATCCCGGCGCACCTCCTCGAGCGGTCCAAGTCGGCCAAGGCCCGCAAGGAGGGCGCCACCGCCGAGCCGGCGGCCGCCGCTCCGGCTGCCGCCGCGGCCGGGGGTGGTGTCGCCACCGCCGTGGCCTCCGCCGCCCCGCCTCCCACGGCCACCGGCCCGGGTGGGCACACCCAGCGCCTCCTCACCGTCGTCAAGGCCGGGTCCATCCAGGACGTCAAGGCCACGCCGGTCGACAAGGTCCACACGTGGCCCCACCTGATCGCCGTCGAGTTCGTGGCCGCCCTCGCGGTGCTGGCCTTCACGCTGATCTTCTCGGTCTTCGTGAACGCCCCGCTGCTCGAGCTGGCCAACATCAACAACACGCCGAACCCGTCGAAGGCGCCGTGGTACTTCCTGGGCCTCCAGGAGCTCCTCACCATGTTCCACCCGATGGTCGCCGGTGTGACCATCCCGGGCATGGGCATCTTCCTGCTGATCCTCGCCCCCTACATCGACCGCAACCCGTCGAACAAGCCCGAGGACCGCAAGTTCGCCGTCTCCCTGTTCACCGTCCAGCTCATGTTCTGGGCCGTGCTCGTCATCATCGGTTCGTTCTTCCGGGGTCCGGGCTTCAACTTCGTCGCCCCCTGGACCCAGGGTCTGTTCTTCGAGCTCTGATCGGGCACAGGTAGGAGCCCCCCTATGAACCCTCTCGTGATCGTCATCCCGGTCGTGGTCGTGTTGGCTGCGGTGGTGTTGTTCGCGGCGTCGCGTCGTCGTGATGCTGGTTCGGCCACTGGCGCGTTGTCTCGTGAGACGCGCAAGCGTGACAAGGCGTCGGTGCTCGAGGCTGAGGCCGAGGTGCCGGTGTCGGGCCGTCAGGTCGAGGC
>CAMFLJ010000100.1 GCA_945957335.1 uncultured Actinomycetes bacterium
GGGTCCCGTCGTGGCCGGCGCGCTACCAGCGCGAGGGCTTCGTCGGCCCGCTGTCGGCGCTGATGGTGAACGACGGCCAGACCGGCTTCACCACCTCGCCGGACAAGGAGAACACCCAGCGCAAGCCGGGCGACCCGCCGGCCCTCGCCGCCCAGACCCTCAAGACCCTGCTGGTGCAGAAGGGCGTGAAGGTGTCGGGCGAGGGCTCGTCGGGCTCGGCGCCGGCCGACATGGCCGAGGTCGCCCGCCTCGACTCGCTGCCGGTCTCGCAGATCGTGGGCGAGATGATCACCGACTCCGACAACACCACCGCCGAGCTCCTCACCCGCGAGATGGGGCTCAAGGCGAAGGGCCAGGGCACCACCGAGGCCGGGATCGCCGTCATCGGCGAGACCCTCACCGCCCTCGGCTACGACACCACCGGGCTCTCGCTCAAGGACGGATCGGGCCTCGACCCGGCCGACCGGGTGCCGTGCCCGCTCGTGCTCGCCGTGCTCGAGCGCTCGGGCCCCGACTCGATCATCGGCAAGGCCATGGCCGTCGCCGGCGAGACCGGCACGCTCCGCAAGCGGATGACCTCGGCGCCGGCCAAGGGCCGGGTGCGGGCCAAGACCGGCACGCTCAACGAGGTCAACGCGCTGGCCGGCTACGCCCAGACGCCCACGGGCAACGACATCACGTTCCTGATGATCCAGAACGGCCTCCAGCCCGGCGGCCAGGGCTGGGTCGACAAGTACGCCGCCCTGCTCATGGACTACGCCAAGGCCCCGTCGCTCGCCGCGCTCGGCCCGCTCCCGCCGCTGCCCTGACCCGGCCGCCCGGCCCCGCACCGGTGGGGCGCCACGCCTAGGTTGGCCCGGTGGGCACCGTGATCCCGATGTTCCCGCTGGGCAGCGTCCTGCTGCCGGGCATGCCGCTGCCGCTGCACGTCTTCGAGCCGCGCTACCAGGCGCTGGTGCACGACTGCCTCGAGAGCACGGCCGAGTTCGGCGTGGTGCTGATCGAGAGGGGCAGCGAGGTCGGCGGGGGCGACGTGCGCACCGACGTCGGCACCGTCGCCCGCATCGTCGAGGCGGCCCGCTTCGACGACGGCCGCTGGGCCATCGGCGCGGTGGGCCTGCGCCGGGTCCGCATCGAGGCGTGGCTGCCCGACGACCCCTACCCGCGCGCCGATGTGGCCGAGTGGCCCGACGACGAGGAGGACCTCCCCGCCGTCGAGGGGGTGGCCGAGGTCGGCGCCCGGTTCCGGCGGGTGCTCGCCCTCGCCGCCGAGCTCGGCCTGCCGGTGCCGCCGGCCACCGTCGAGCTGGCCGACGATCCCGTCGTCGCGGTGCTGCAGATGTCCGGCGCGTCGCCGCTCGGCCCGGCCGACCGCCAGGCCCTCCTGCAGGCACCGGGCCCGGCGTCGCGCCTGGCGCTGCTGTCGGAGATGCTCGTCGACCAGGCCGAGCTGCTCGAGGCGCAGGTCGCGATGGGTGGTGCCGACGGCGACGACTTCGGGGAAGGGTTCGGTCAGGGGCCGGAGGGGCTCTAGTACGCTCCTGCCGCACCCGTCCGACCGGTCCGCCCCCGAAGGGAACCGAGTGGCCTTCTCCGTCCGAAACGTGCCCGACACCCTGCAGGACCTCTGGGACCTGCTCGTCGCCTACGCCAAGCAGGAGACCGTCGACCCGCTCCGCAACCTGGGTCGCTACCTCGGGTTCGGGCTCGCCGGCATGGCGATGCTCACGCTGTCCACGTTCCTGCTCGCCATGGCGCTGCTGCGGTTCCTGCAGACCATGGTCGGGGGAGTGTTCGACGGCAACTGGTCGTGGGTGCCGTACCTGATCGTCATCATCGTGCTCGGGGGCGCCATCGCCCTCGTGCTCTCGCGCATCGACAAGGGCGGCATCGGCGCAGCCGAGGGCCCGGTCGACGGGAGGACCGGCTCGTGACCACCACCGGGCGCATCACGCGCGACGACATCGAGGCCCGCTTCCGGGCCGTCCAGGGCGATGCCGAGGAGGTCCAGGAGGAAGCCCGCGACTACGTCGCCCTCGCCGTGGCGGCGGTGGCGGTCGTGATCGTCGTGGGTGCCTTCCTCGTCGGCCGCCGGCGGGGCAAGAACCAGCGCGCCGTGGTCGAGATCCGCCGGATCTGATGGCCCTCCTCGACCCGGTCCGCTCCAACGCCATCAGCAAGGGCGTCTTCGGCAACAGCCGCTTCTGGCTCGTCGTCGGTGGCCTGGCCTGGCTGGTGCGCGCGTGGAGCTGGGCCCGCCGCCCCCACGAGGCCACGATCTTCCGGCAGGTGGTCGAGCCCGGCCAGACGCTGGTGATCAGCGCGTCGGGCCCGCCGCCGTCGAAGCGCGACCACCGGCGCTCGCTGAAGGCCGAGAGCCGCCTCGCTCGTCGTGAGACCCGCAACAAGCTGTCGGCCGCCCGCATGCGCCGTCGCCACCGCGTCCTCTGAACGCCACCCGGGGCCAGGTGTCCGTGGGGGCCTCCCGCCTGCGATCATGGGCGCCGTGAAGGTCCTGCTCCGCAACCCCCGCCGCGAGGTCGACGTCCCCGGCCCGATCACCATCGTGAACCTGCTCGCCCGGTTCGACCTCAACCGCGAGGCGGTCATCGTCATCCGCGACGGGGAGCTCGTGCCCGGTGACGCCACCCTGGCCGACGACGAGTCGATCGAGATCCGCCCCGTCATCTCCGGAGGTGCCTGGTGAAGTGCACCGTCTGCAAGGGCCCGGCGATCATCGACATCCGGCGCCACAACGCCAACTTCTGCACCGAGCACTTCCTCGAGCAGTGCAAGCGCCAGGTCACCAAGGCCATCGACGAGTTCGACATGATCGGCACCGACGACCGGGTGCTCGTGGCGGTGTCCGGCGGCAAGGACTCCCTCGCCGTGTGGGACCTCCTGGTCGAGCTCGGGTACCGCGCCGACGGCCTCTACATCGGGCTCGGCATCGGTGACTACAGCGACGTCTCCGGCACCTACGCCCGCGACTTCGCCGCCGAACGGGGCCTCACCCTGCTCGAGGTCGACCTGCCCGGCACCTACGGCTACGACATCCCCACCGGATCGCGGGCGGCCCGACGGGCGCCCTGCTCGGCGTGCGGGCTCTCCAAGCGCCACCTGTTCGACCGGGCCGCGCTCGAGGGGGCCTACGACGTGCTCGTCACCGGCCACAACCTCGACGACGAGGCCGCGGTCCTGTTCGGCAACACCCTTCACTGGCACACCGAGTATCTCGGTCGCCAGCTCCCCGTCCTCCCCGCCCGCGACGGCTTCCCCCGCAAGGTCAAGCCCCTCGTGCGCCTCACCGAGCGCGAGACCGCGGCGTACTGCGTCGTGCGGGGGATCGACTACCTCGTCGAGGAGTGCCCCATGGCCGCCGGAAACCGGCACCTGACCTACAAGGCCGCCCTGAACGACATCGAGAAGGCGTCCCCGGGCGCCAAGCACTCGTTCTACTTCGGCTTCCTCGACCGGGCGGCGGCGCACTTCGCGCCCGAGGCCGAGTCCGACCGCGTCGAGCTGGGCGCCTGCACGTCGTGCGGCGCACCGACCACCGCCGAGGTCTGCGCCTTCTGCCGGCTGGTCGATCGCGCCGGCGGTGCCCTGCCCGAGGCGGGCACGCCCACCGCGGTGGCCGTCGAGCTCGGCCCCACCCGCGCCGGGGCCACGTCGGGAGCCGTCCGATGAGCCGGCCCTTCGGTGCAGGCGACCGCGTGCTGCTGATCGACCACAAGAAGCGGCGGTACCTCGTCACGCTCAAGCCCGGCGGCGAGTTCCACAGCCACGCCGGCTTCGTTCCCCACGACTCGATCATCGGTGTGCCCGAGGGCTCCACGGTGCAGTCGACCCGCAACAGCCCGTACCTCGCGGTGCGCCCCACGCTCTCGGACTTCGTGCTCAAGATGCCTCGCGGCGCGCAGGTGATCTACCCGAAGGACCTCGGCCCGATCCTGATGCTCGCCGACATCTTCCCGGGGGCCCGGGTCCTCGAGTCGGGCGTCGGCTCGGGGGCGCTCTCGATGGCGATGCTGCGCGCCGGTGCCGACATCGTCGGCTACGAGCTGCGCGAGGACTTCGCCGAGCGGGCCCAGGCCAACGTGTCGTCGTTCCTCGGCGACGAGGCCATGAGCCGCTACCGCGTCGAGCTGCGCGACTGCTACGACGGCATCGACGAGACCGACCTCGATCGCGTGGTGCTCGACCTGCCCGAGCCGTGGCAGGTCGTGAAGCACGCCGAGCGGGCCCTGCACCCCGGCGGCATCCTGCTGGCCTACACGCCCTCGATCGTGCAGGTGATGCAGCTGCGCGAGGCGCTCGAGGCCAGCGCGTTCGACATGCCCGAGACGGTCGAGGTGCTCAACCGCACCTGGCACGTCGAGGGCCAGGCGGTCAGGCCCGACCACCGCATGGTCGCCCACACCGGCTTCCTCACCCACGCCCGTCTGCTGGGCGGGTGACCCTGCGCGTCGGCTCCGGGGCGAAGGTCGGGGCCGGCGGCCGATGAGCGCGTTCGACGCCGTCTTCGTGGTCCTTGCCGTGCTGGCGGTGGTCGGTGGCTACCGGCTGGGCTTCGTCGCGCGCGTGGTGTCGTGGGTCGGGCTGGCGGCGGGCCTGGCCGTGGCCGTGCGCGTCCTCCCGCTCTTCCTCGACCAGCTCGACACCGCGAGCCACGGGCTGGTCCTCGTGCTGTCGGTCGGCCTGCTGCTGGTCGGTGCCTCGCTGGGCCAGGCCCTCGGCTTCGTGATCGGGGGGCGGCTACGGCCTCGCAGCGAGGGCGGCGCGCTGAGCCGCGCCGACCGCATGGCCGGTGGTCTCGCCGGCTTCGCCGGCCTGGTCGTGGTGGTGTGGCTGCTGCTCCCGGTGCTGGTCGCCAGCCCGGGCTGGATCTCCCAGGAGGCCACCAGCTCGTGGGTGGCCCAGCGCATCGACGCCGCGCTGCCGGCGCCGCCCGACGCCATGCAGGCGCTCCAGGCGCTCGTCGGCTCCGACGACTTCCCCGACGTCTTCGACGCACTGCGGCCCACACCCGCCCTCGGTCCTCCGCCCGAGGCGTCGGGGCTCTCGCAGCAGACCGCCGGCCAGGCGGCGCGGTCGGTCGTGAAGATGGAGGGCGCGGCGTGCGACCGCGTGCAGGACGGCACCGGGTTCGTGGTGGCCGACGGCCTGGTGGTCACCAACGCCCACGTGGTGGCGGGGGAGAGGTCCACCACCGTCATCCGCGACGACGGCACCCGCTTCGACGGCACCGTCGTCGTCTTCGACCCCGACCGCGACCTCGCGGTGGTGCGCGTCTCCGGCCTCGACCGGCCCGCCCTGCCGATCGCCGACGGCGCACCGGTCGACACCATCGGCGGCGTCTTCGGCCACCCCGGCGGCGAGCCGCTGCGCATCGCCCCGTTCCGGGTGGCGCGCGAGATCACCGCCACCGGCCGCGACATCTACGGCAGCGGCAACACCGAGCGGCGCGTGCTCGAGCTGGCGGCCGCCCTGCGCCCCGGGGACTCCGGCTCGCCGCTGGTCGACCCGTCGGGCCGGGTGGTCGGGGTGGCCTTCGCCATCGCACGCGACCGCAGCGGGGTGGCCTACGCGCTCACGGTCGACGAGCTGGCCGCGGCGCTGACCGCCGTGTCGCCCCAGGGCACCTCGACCGGTCCCTGCCTCGCCTGACGAGCCCGACCGCCTGCAGGTCGGGGCCGGGTGGGGCCGGGCGCGAGAGGGCCCCGGCGCCAGTGGCGGCCGGGGCCCTCGTCAGAAGTGGTGTGCGCCCGGAGGCGCTCAGCTCACTCGACCTCGATGAAGATGCACTCGCCGGGGCACTCCTCGGCGGCCTCGATGCAGGCGTCGAGCTGGCCGTCGGGGATGTTCGCCAGGCCGGCGGCGCCGCCCGGGTCGGAGAACACCTTGTCGCCCTCCTTGACGTAGGCGAGGCCGTCGTCGAGCAGGGTGAACACGTCAGGGGCGATCTCCTCGCAGAGTCCGTCGCCGGTGCAGAGATCCTGGTCGATCCAGACCTTCATTCGCCTTGTCACCTCTTCGTGAGGGGGAGTGGGAGGGGCGTGGGGTGCTCCGCCGGGTGGCGGGTGCACGAGAACACTCTAGTGCCGGCCCCCGGATAAACACGGGACACCCTGGGGAAAATCCAGGAGGCTCCGGGTGCCCGAGGTGGGCGAGGGGAAGCTTCCTCGGCCAGCCGGGCACGGCGCAAGTTCCGAAGGTCCTGTTACGTCTCGTGGAACACGTGTGACGGCTCGTCGACGAGGCACCGGAACGCGCGAGAGGGGCGGTAGGGTCGCCGACAGGTGAACGAGGAGGTGGGTGCCGTCAACGCACACGACGACGAAGCCAACCAGAGCGGTCCGCCGCCGGAGGTCGACGACCTCTACGAGCAGGTCCGCCTCCTGGAGGAGGAGGTCGCCTCGCTGCGGCGCCGGCTGCAGGACGCCCCCAAGCGCGTCCGCACCCTCGAGGAGCGGCTGCTCGAGACCAAGGGCCAGCTCTCCCAGGCGGTCAGCCAGAACGAGAAGCTCACCTACACCCTGCGCGAGGCGCGCGAGCACATCGCCGCGCTGCGCGAGGAGGTCGAGAAGCTCACCCAGCCGCCGGCCGCCTACGGCACGTTCCTGGGCGCCAACGACGACGGCACCGTCGACGTGTTCTCCGGCGGTCGCAAGATGCGCGTGTCGCTGCACCCCGAGATCGACGGCAAGGAGCTCGACCGCGGCGCCGAGGTGGTGCTCAACGAGTCGCTGAACGTCGTGCTCGCCCGGGCCCACGAGCGCACCGGCGAGATCGTCACCTTCAAGGAGCTCCTCGAGGACGGCCACCGGGCGATGATCGTCGGGCGGGCCGACGAGGAGCAGGTCGTCGAGCTGAGCGAGGGCCTCATCGGCGTGAAGCTCCGCGCCGGCGACTCCGTGCTGCTCGACCCGCGTGCCGCCCTCCTGCTCGAGAAGCTGCCCCGGCCCGAGGTCGAGGAGCTCGTGCTCGAGGAGGTGCCCGACGTGTCCTACGAGGACGTCGGCGGCCTCGACACGCAGATCGACGCCATCATGGACGCCGTCGAGCTGCCGTTCCTCCACCAGGACCTCTTCCGCGAGCACAAGCTCCCGGCGCCCAAGGGCATCCTGCTCTACGGCCCTCCCGGCTGCGGCAAGACCCTCATCGCCAAGGCGGTCGCCAACTCGCTGGCCAAGAAGGTCGCCGAGGTCTCCGGCGACGTGAAGGGCCGCAGCTACTTCCTGAACATCAAGGGCCCCGAGCTGCTCAACAAGTACGTGGGCGAGACCGAGCGCCAGATCCGCCTGGTGTTCGAGCGGGCCCGCGAGAAGAGCGAGGAGGGCTGGCCGGTCATCGTCTTCTTCGACGAGATGGAGTCGCTGTTCCGCACCCGCGGCACCGGCATCAGCTCCGACATGGAGTCCACGATCGTGCCCCAGCTGCTCGCCGAGATCGACGGCGTCGAGACGCTGCGCAACGTCATCGTGATCGGGGCCTCCAACCGCGAGGACCTCATCGACCCGGCCATCCTGCGCCCGGGCCGCCTCGACGTGAAGATCAAGATCGAGCGCCCCGACGAGACCGCGGCGGCCGCCATCTTCGCCCGCTACCTCACCTCCGACCTCCCGCTCGACGCGGGTGAGGTCGAGGGCCTCGGCGGGGGCGACCCCGAGAAGGCCGTGCGCTCGATGATCGAGGCCACCGTGGCCGAGATGTACCGCGACGACGAGGCCAACCAGTTCCTGGAGGTGACCTACCAGAACGGCGACAAGGAGGTCATGTACTTCAAGGACTTCTCGTCGGGCGCCATGATCGAGAACATCGTGCGCCGGGCCAAGAAGCTGGCCATCAAGCGCCTCCTCGCCACCGGTGTCCGCGGCATCCGGGTCGACGACCTCATCGAGTCGATCCACCAGGAGTACAAGGAGACCGAGGACCTCCCGAACACGACCAACCCGGACGACTGGGCGAAGATCTCGGGCAAGAAGGGCGAGCGCATCGTCTACGTGCGCACGCTCGTCAAGAAGCCCGACACCGACCCCGAGGGCGGTCGGGCCATCGAGCGGGTGGCCACCGGCCAGTACCTCTGACCCCACGCCCACGATGGCGCTCCGGCCCCGGGGCGCCACCAGGGCATCGGTAGGCTGACCGACGTGGCCATCCACAAGATCTGCGGGATCGAGACCGAGTACGGCATCGTGCTCCGCGGCACCGAGGACCCGAACCCGATCGCGGCCTCGTCGGTGCTGATCAACGCCTACCTGCACGAGCTCGACCGCGAGAACGACCGCGCCGGGGCGGCCCCGAAGGTCGACTGGGACTTCGAGGACGAGCAGCCCGGCACCGACGCCCGCGGCTTCTCGCCCCTCGGCACGATGGCCCCCGAGGTCGAGACCCACCTCGTCAACGCGGTGCTCACGAACGGGGCCCGCTACTACGTCGACCACGCCCACCCCGAGTGCTCCACGCCGGAGTGCGCCGACGCCCGCTCGGTCGTGGTGTTCGACCGGGCCGCCGAGCGCATCCTCCAGGTGTCGATGGACGCCGCCCGCCGCCTCCTGCCCGCCGGGCAGGAGATCGTGATCTACAAGAACAACTCCGACGGCAAGGGCAACTCCTACGGCTGCCACGAGAACTACCTCATGGACCGTGCCGTGCCGTTCGGGCGCATCGTGCACCACGTCACCCCGCACTTCGTCACCCGCCAGATCTTCTGCGGCGCCGGCAAGGTGGGCTGCGAGGCCGGGCTGGGGCCCGACGAGGTGCCGTTCCAGATCAGCCAGCGCGCCGACTTCTTCGAGGAGGAGGTCGGGCTCGAGACCACCCTCAAGCGCCCGATCGTCAACACCCGCGACGAGCCCCACGCCGACGCCCAGAAGTACCGGCGCCTCCACGTCATCATCGGCGACGCCAACCTGTCCGAGGTCGCCACCTTCCTGAAGGTCGGCACCACGTCGCTGGTGCTGGCCATGATCGAGGACGAGTTCCTGCCCCGCGAGTTCGCCTTCGCCTCACCGGTGGGCGCCCTGCGCCGGGTCAGCTACGACCTCACCCTGCAGCGGCCGCTCGCGCTGGCCGACGGCACCAGCGTCACCGCCCTCGAGGTGCAGTGGGAGCTCTTCACCCGGGCCCGCAAGTACGCCGACGAGGTCGGCCTCGAGTGCGTGGGCGACGAGGTCGGTGCCGAGGTTCTGCGCCGCTGGGAGGCCGTGCTCACCGGGCTCGAGTCCGACCCCATGTCGCTCGCCGACCAGCTCGACTGGGTCGCCAAGCACCGACTCATCGACGGCTACCGCGAGCGCCACGGCCTGGCCTGGGACGACGCCCGGCTCTTCGCCCTCGACCTGCAGTACCACGACCTGCGCCCCGAGAAGTCCCTCGCCGCGCGCGTGGGGCTCGAGCGCATCACCACCGACGCCGAGGCCGAGCTCGCCATGACCGAGCCGCCCCTCGACACCCGCGCGTACTTCCGGGGCAAGTGCCTGCAGAAGTACGCCGACGACGTGGTCGCCGCCAACTGGGACTCGCTGGTGTTCGACATCGGCGACGAGCCCCTCCGGCGGGTCCCGATGATGGAACCCTCGCGCGGAACGGCGGCCCATGTGGGTAGCTTGATCGCCGCGAGCGACACCTCCGCCGAGCTGCTCGAACGGCTCGGGTCGTGAGGTCCCCCCGCCACCCGAACGAAGCGAGGTCCGATGGCCGAACGTGAGCAGATCCGCAAGAGCCCGAGCGAGAAGCCCGAGGTCGAGGTCGAGGAGGCCCCGGCCACGTCGGAGAAGGGCGAGAAGCTGAAGGCCGAGCTCGACGACCTGCTCGACGAGATCGACGAGGTCCTCGAGACCAACGCCGAGGACTTCGTGCGCAGCTTCGTGCAGAAGGGCGGCGAGTAGGCCCCGGGCCCGCGTCCGCGTCGCCGTCGAGCCGGTAGCCTCCACGCCCGTGACCATGCCCTTCTTCACCCCGGGCGACGACCCGGGGCCGGACTTCGCAGCGCTCGTGCGCCGCCTGGGCCTCGCCCCCGAGGCACCCACCGCCGACGTCGGCGACCGGCTGGCGATCACCCACGGCACCACCGTCGTCGCCATCCGCTACGCCGACGGCGTCGTCATGGCCGGCGACCGCCGGGCCACCGCCGGCAACCTCATCGCCCACCGGGCCATCGAGAAGGTCTTCCCGGCCGACCGCCACAGCGGTGTGGCCATCGCCGGTGCCGCCGGGCCCGCCATGGAGATGGTCAAGCTCTTCCAGCTCCAGCTCGAGCACTACGAGAAGGTGGAGGGCAGCGCCCTCTCCCTCGAGGGCAAGGCCAACCAGCTCGGCCAGATGGTGCGCTCCAACCTGCCGGCCGCCATGCAGGGCATGGCCGTCGTGCCGCTCTTCGCCGGCTACGACCTGCGCCGCGGCGCCGGGCGCCTGTTCCAGTACGACGTCACCGGCGGCCGCTACGAGGAGTCCAACTTCGCCGCCAGCGGCTCGGGCAGCCTGCACGCCGGCACCGTCGTGAAGCTCGGCTTCCGCGAGGGCATCGGCCGCGACGACACCGTCGACCTCGCCATCACCGCCCTGTTCCAGGCCGCCGACGAGGACTCCGCCACGGGTGGGCCCGACATGGTCCGCGGCATCTACCCGGTGATCGCCACCATCACCGCCGATGGCTTCCAGCGCATCGCCGACGACGAGATCGCCGCCCGCTTCGTCGCCCTGCTCGACGTCATGGCCGGGCGTGAGGCCGGGTCGTCGCGGCTGCCCGAGACCAGCACCGACACGGGGGCCGTCGAGTCATGAGCATGCCGTTCTACGTCGCTCCCGAGCAGGTGATGAAGGACCGGGCCGACTACGCCCGCAAGGGCATCGCCCGGGGCCGCTCGCTGGTGGCCACGCTCTACGAGGGCGGCATCCTCATCGCCGCCGAGAACCCGTCGTCCACCCTGCGCAAGGTCAGCGAGATCTACGACCGCATCGCCTTCGCCGGGGTCGGCAAGTACAACGAGTTCGACCAGCTGCGCATCGCCGGCGTCCGCGCCGCCGACCTCAAGGGCTACACCTACAGCCGCGAGGACGTCGACGCCCGCAGCCTGGCCAACAACTACGCCCAGATCCTCGGCCAGGTCTTCACCCACGAGATGAAGCCGCTCGAGGTCGAGATCCTCGTGGCCGAGGTCGGCGCCACCACCGCCGACGAC
>CAMFLJ010000101.1 GCA_945957335.1 uncultured Actinomycetes bacterium
GGAACGGGTTGAACAGTGCGAGCCACTGGCCGCTGCCGAAGAGGGTCGTGCCCACCGGGAAGTACAAGTGTCCGCTCGGCGCCGAGGCGCAGTCGGACACCGACTGGCCGTCCTTGCCGACGAGCTCGTGGGCGACGCTGATCTGGCCCCCGGTGACCTCGACCATGGCGGCGGCCCACGGCGCCTTCACCTGGTCGCTGACCTTCAGGGCGGTGCTGGCGTGGGCGGCGATCTCGATCGGCACGGCCTTGGCCGCAGCCCCCTCGGGGTAGAGCGTGACGACACCGGTGGAGGCGGTGTCGGAGGCGTTCGACACCACGACGGTCTGCTCGGCCGGGCCGGCGCCCTCGCCCGTGGTGGCGCCGGTGGCGCTTCCCGCCGCGCAGTACCAGGTGGAGCTGAGCGTGCCGGCCGGAGCGGCCGTGGGCGTGAGCTCGGCGAGGCGCACCGCCGGCGCGGTGCTGCCGTTCGAACGGCCCTCGACGACGACGGCAGCCACCAGGAGGACGGGAAGCAGCACGAGGATCGGCAGGCGCCACACGCGGCTCATCGGGCGCTCCCCTCCTCGGTGCCGCCGGCGGGGGGCTCGTCGTCCGCCGGGTCATCGTCCGACGGCTCGTCCCCGGTCGCCTCGTCCTTCGTCGCCTCGACCTCTGCCTCGACCTCGGGCGCCGGCGCCGGCGCCGGCGCGGGCACCGTCACGACGGGGACGGCCATGGTCGGGCGGTCGTCGCCCCCGGGGTCGGCTCCGAACAGCGAGTCGAGATCGGGGCCGACCACCACGTGGCGGCGCTCGGGCCGGGCGGGCGCCGGGGCCGGCTCGTCGGCGAGGTCGGTGCGCTCGTCCTCGCGGACGCGGACCCTCAGCAGGTAGGCGATGGCCAGCACCCACAGCAGCACCTGGCCGAGCAGGGCCAGCCACCGGGTCACCGGGGTGTCGAAGCGGAGGGTGCCCTGGCCGGCGGTGTCGACCGGGAAGCTGTTGGCCCAGCCGAGCGCCTCCTGGGAGGGCACCGACGTGCCGTCGACCTCGAGCGACCAGCCGCGTCCGGCGGCCGACACGAACAGCTGGCCCGGCGCGTCGAAGGTCCCCGACCAGTCGGAGTAGCCGTCGATGTCGGGGAGCACGGCCGGGGCGGCGGCGATGCCGGGCACCACTCGGTCGGTCAGGGCGTCGCCGCCCGACGGGAGCGTGGTGGCGGCCGGCAGGAGGGCGCGGGACGGACCGAAGGCGGTGTTGCGGTACACCCGCACACCGGCGTTGACGGTGATCGAGTCGAGGTCGAGCTGGCCGTCGAGCACCGCCAGCAGGTCGCCCGGCACGTGGGTGGTGTCCTGAGCGTAGGGGTCGGGAGCGGGCGCCAGCGGCACGACGATGTACTTCACGGCCATCGGGGCGAGGAGGGAGCCGAGGCGGGTGGTGGCACCCGAGGCGGCCACCTGGAGGGCCGACTCGGTGGCCGAGGCGGCGCCGAGATCACCGGCCCACTCCTCGGCGATGGTGGGGGTGCCGGCCGAGGAGGTGGCGAACGCCATCGTGCGGTTGGGGCCGAGGTCGTCGACCTCCGGCGCGTCGAGGCGCCAGCCGGCCAGGGGGATGGCGCTGGCGTCGCCCACCCACAGCACCCGGTCGGTCTGGGCGTCGGTGGGCGTGTCGAGGAAGCGCAGGGTCGACTGGTAGTCGCCGCGGGGCAGGTCCCAGCGGCCCGACATGGTGGTGCCGAGCGCCGGCAGGACCGCCATCACGAAGGCGGCACCGGCGAGCAACGACACGATCTGGCGCCACCCGAAGTGGTAGTCGGGCAGATCCACCTCGAAGGCGGCCATGCCGAGCCCGGCCGCGAGCGCCAGGCCGACAGCGGCGGGGACGAGCAGGACGTCGGGCGACGGGAAGCCGGAGTCGAACCACCCCTGGCCCGCCACCCACGCGGCCGAGAAGCCGGCCGCGGCGAGCAGCCAGCCACGGACCGCCCACCCGAGGCGCCAGCGCCGGCCGATCAGCAGCGGCAGCAGGGCGGTGACGAGGACGGCCCAGCCGAAGAGGCCGGCGCCGTAGGGGCCGGTGGCGAAGCGCAGGACCTCGGAGAGGCCGAGGGGCCGACCGCTGGTGGAGTTGACCCCGACGAGCGCGCTCCAGCCCTTGGCGCCCGTGAGGCTCCACGGCAGCTGCAGCACGACACCGACGAGCGCACCGCCGAGGCCGACGCCGAGGATGCGTCCCGCTCCGGCACCCTGGCCGGCGAGGAGGCCGCCCACCACCAGCACGATCGAGCAGGCCACCACGAGCAGGACGACGCTGGGCTCGATGGTGGCGGCCAGCGCGGTGATCACGCCGACGGCGACGGCCCGCTGGACCAGCGGCCGGTGGCGCACACCGGGGCCGGCGCTGCCACCGATGTCGCCGAAGGGGGCGAGGCGGCTGGCGGCGGCCAGCTGGGAGAGGACGAACGGCACCGCGGCGTAGGCGGCCAGGCCACCCCAGCGGGCCTCGGCCATGGCGTTGGCGGGCAGGGCCACGATCACGTAGGCGACGGTGGCCACGATGCGGGCGCGGCGCGAGCCGATGGGCTTGGTGAAGCGCCACATGCCGACCGCGCCGAGGGGCCACAGCCCGAGGATCAGCACCTTGCGCAGCACGCCCACGGCGCCCAGGAACACCACCCCGAGCCCGCCGAAGATGCCGAAGCCGGTGGGCGCGGGGTCGGTCGAGCCGAGGCCGACGGTCTGGAAGCCGCTGATCCAACGGCTGAGCATCTGGCCCGGGCCCAGGAAGGGCTGGAACTGCCCGACCGCGGGGATGTCGCCGGCGCCGAAGAGGAGCTCGCGGCTGCCCAGCAGCATGAGCAGGACGAGGATCGTCCACACCATCACCGAGGTCGTGGCCCGGGCGGTGCGGATGTTGGCGACGAAGTCGCGTCGGCCCGACTCGTCGCGCCCGAGCTGGGCGCGCAGGAACGCGGAGAGGCGGGCGCTCCCCCGGCTCTGGAACGACCGGACGTCGCCGTCGGGCACCCTCCTGACCCCGGAGAGCTGGGAGCGGCGACGGCGGGCCGAGCCGCCGTGGCTGAGGTTCCAGGCCCAGGCGCCGGCGGTGTCGCGGGCGTGGCGGAGCCGGCCCAGGCACAGCGCCTGCACGATCTCCATGAGGGCCAGGACGAGCGCGATCGGGGTGGTGCGCAGCCGGGTGCCGAAGGTCTGGTTGACGCGCTGGGCCCGCAGGCGGTGGCGCTGCTGGAGGCGCCGCCGGTCGTCGACGGGCCGGCGCACGCCCAGGGCCTCGAGGTGGGCCACGCGGGCTGCGGGGGCCACCACCACCCGGGCGCCGGCGGCGTGGGCGCGCCAGCACAGGTCGAGGTCCTCGCCGTGGAAGGTCATGGCCCGGTCGAACCCACCCACCGCCTCGAAGAGGTCGGCGCGCACGAGCGTGGCGGCGCCCGGGACGTAGAAGACGTCGCGGACCGCGTCGTGCTGGGACTGGTCGAGGTCGCCCCGCTCGACGTAGTTGATCGGCTGGCCGTAGCGGTCGGCGCCCATGCCCACCGACAGGAGGCGGCGGGGCTCGGCCCACTGGACGACCTTGGGCCCGACGACGCCGGCGTTCGAGCGGAACGCCTCCTCGACCATGACCCGCACCGCGTCGGGGGCCAGGCGCACGTCGTCGTGGCAGAACAGGTGGAACGCCGCGCCCTGGACCGCCACCAGGACCTCGTCGGCGGCGGCCGCGTAGCCCGGATCGGTGTCGAGGCGGCGCAGGTGGGCCTCGGGCAGGACCGACGCGACCCGGCGCCGGAGGGCCTCGCCGTCGGCGCTGGCGGTGTCGACGACGAAGACCGAGATGCTCGGGTAGTCCTGGGCCCGGATGCTCTCGAGGGCCTCCTCGAACCACCAGCCGGGGTCGTGCGCGACGACCGTCACGACGACGGCGGGGGCCGGCCCCGGAGGGTCGTCGGGCCCGGCATCGGCACTGCCGGCGGTGCGCGTACGGAGGTCTTCGGGGTCAGTCACGACGACCGGCGAGGGTAGTCGTCCGATCGTGGATCCCGGTTCACCCCGTCTACGCTGGGGCTATGGCACCGGACCCGCTCGACGACCTGCGGCGCGGGGCCCGGGATGTCGCCGTGACCGGCCTGGGCCTCGGGATCCTCGGCTTCCAGCGCCTCCAGGTGCGCCGCCGTGAGCTCGAGAAGGCCCTCGGCGTCGGCCTCCCTCCGTCCCCGAACGAGGTCGGTCGGCTCGTCGGCCGCCTCACCGGCGACGACTGAGCCAGCGCCTTGCGCATCGCCCTCGACACGACCTCGCTGATCGGTGCCCGCACCGGCGTGGGCACGTTCACCGCCGAGCTCGTCGCCCGCCTGGCGGTCGACCCCTCCGTCGAGGTCTCGGCCTTCGCCGTCACCCGCCGGGGGGCGGGGGCCATGGCTGCCGCGCTGCCGACCGGGGTGCGGGCGGTGCGGCGCCCGATGGTGGCCCGGCCGCTGCGGTGGTGCTGGACCCGTGCCGACCGCCCCCCGATCGAGTGGTGGACCGGCGCCGTCGACGTGGTCCACGGCCCCAACTTCGTGGTGCCACCGGCCCGGCGGGCGGCCGAGGTCGTGACCGTCCACGACCTCACCTGCGTGCGCTTCCCCGAGATGTGCACCGCCGACGTGCTGCAGGTGCCGGGCCTGCTCCGACGGGCCCTGGCCCGGGGCGCCTGGGTGCACACGGTGTCGGAGTCGGTGGCGGCCGAGGTGGTCGAGGCCTTCTCGGCCGACCCCGAGCGCGTCGTCACCGTCCCCAACGGCGCTCCCGAGCCGCTCGCCCCCGGTGAGAGGGAGCGCCTCGCCCCCGAGGGCCGTCGGGTCGCCGGGGCCGAGCGCTACGTGCTCGCCCTGGGCACGCTCGAGCCCCGCAAGGACCTCCCCACCCTCGTGCGCGCCTTCGACCTGCTCGCCGACGACGACCCCGACCTGCGGCTGGTGCTGGCCGGGCCCGACGGCTGGGGGGCCGACCAGGTCAGCGCGGCGATCCTCGCCGCCCGCCACGGCGACCGCGTCCGCCGCCTCGGATGGGTCGCCGACGGCGCCCGTCGTGCCCTGCTCGCCGGGGCCGCGGTCGTGGCCTACCCGTCGCGGTACGAGGGGTTCGGCCTGCCGCCGCTCGAGGCGCTCGCCGCCGGCACGCCCGTGGTGGCCACCCGGGCCGGGGCCCTGCCCGAGGTGCTCGACGATGCCGCTGAGTGGGCCGAGGTGGGCGACCCCGGGTCGGTCGCCGCTGCCCTCCACACCGTGCTCGACGACCCCGAGCGGGCCGCGGCCATCGTGACCGCCGGCCGCCGCCGCCTCGACACCTACTCCTGGGACCGCACCGCGGCGGGCCTCACCGACCTCTACCGGCGTGCCGCGGGCGACGGCCCGACCCCTGCCGGGCCCCGGTGACCGGTGCCCTAAGCTCGAACCTCACCGCTCCCGGGCCCACCGGGAGCCGATCACGGGGACCCACCAGCACGCGATGAAGGCGCTCGTCACCGGCTCGGCCGGGTTCGTCGGACGGCACCTCATCGCGCACCTCCTCGCCATGGGCGACACGGTCGTCGGCATCGACCGCGAGGACGGGGTCGACCTCAACGACGCCACCGCCATGGCCACCGCGGTCGCCGACGCGGCACCCGACGTCGTCTACCACCTCGGCGGCTGGAGCGACGTGGGTGCCTCGTGGGAGCACCCCCAGGCGTCCTTCGAGGTCAACGCCATCGGCACGCTCAACCTGCTCCAGGCGTGCGTCGCCCACGGCTCACCCCGGGTGCTGGCGGTGAGCAGCGCCGACGTCTACGGGCGCGTCCGGGCCGACGACCTCCCCATCGCCGAGAACACCGAGCTGCGACCGGTCACGCCCTACGCCGCCAGCAAGGCGGCGGCCGAGAACGTCGCCCTCCAGGCCTGGCTCGGCTACGGCCTCGAGACCCTCCGGGTGCGGGCGTTCAACCACCTCGGCCCCGGGCAGAGCACCTCGTTCGTCGCCCCCGCCCTCGCCGAGCGCATCGCCGCCAACGAGCGCGACGGCTCCGACGAGGTGCCCGTCGGCAACCTCACCCCGCGGCGCGACATCACCGACGTGCGCGACGTCGTGCGGGCCTACCGGCTGCTCATGGAGCACGGCGTGCCGGGCGACGTCTACAACGTCTGCACGGGCGTCGACCTGTCGATCGAGGAGCTGGCCACCGAGCTCATCGGCCTGGCGTCGCGCCCCATGCGGCTGTGCCCCGACCCGTCGCTGCAGCGCAGCATCGAGACCCCGGTGCTCCGTGGTGACAACGCCAAGCTGCGGGCCGCCACGGGCTGGGCGCCTGAGCACCTCCTCGAGACCACCCTCCTCGACGTCCTCACCGAGCAGCGCGCCCGGTTCGACGTCGCCCTCGATGCCACGGGGCCGGGCCCCGACGCGTCGTAGGATCGCACCCGACCCGCGCCGCTCCCCCTGACGCGGAAAGAGCCTGGACACCCACCATGACCCCACGTGCACTCATCACCGGCATCACCGGCCAGGACGGCTCGTACCTGGCCGAGCTGCTCCTCGCCAAGGGGTACCACGTCGTCGGCATGGTCCGACGCAGCTCGACGCTGAACTTCGAGCGGATCGGGCACCTCCAGGACCACATCGAGCTGGTGCCCGGCGACCTCCTCGACGAGGTCTCGATGATCCAGATCCTGCGGGCCCACCGCCCCGACGAGGTCTACAACCTGGCCGCCCAGTCGTTCGTCCAGACCTCGTTCGGCCAGCCCGTCCTCACCGGTGAGACCACGGCGCTCGGCGTCACCCGCATCCTCGACGCCATCCGCCTCGCCGACCACGACGTGCGCTTCTACCAGGCCAGCTCGAGCGAGATGTTCGGCAAGGTCGTCGAGGTGCCCCAGCGCGAGACCACGCCCTTCTACCCCCGCTCCCCCTACGGCGTCGCCAAGCTCTACGGCCACTGGATCACGGTGAACTACCGCGAGTCCTACGGCATGCACGCCAACTCGGGCATCCTCTTCAACCACGAGAGCCCCCGCCGCGGCCTCGAGTTCGTCACCCGCAAGATCGCCAACGGCGTCGCCCGCATCAAGCTGGGCCTCGACCGCGAGCTGCGACTCGGCAACCTCGACGCCCAGCGCGACTGGGGCTTCGCCGGCGACTACGTCGAGGCCATGTGGCGCATGCTCCAGTGCGAGCAGCCCGGCGACCACGTGGTGGCCACCGGTGAGACCCACTCGGTCCGCGAGTTCTGCGAGCTCGCCTTCGGCGCCGTCGACCTGGCCTGGCAGGACCACGTGGTCATCGACGAGCGCTTCTTCCGGCCCGCCGAGGTCGACCTGCTCGTGGGCGACCCGTCCCTCGCCCGCGAGGAGCTCGGCTGGGAGCCCACCACCACGTTCCCCGAGCTGGTGCAGATGATGGTCGAGGCCGACCTCGAGTCCGTCGCCCGCCAGCAGCGCAACCTGGCCTGAGACCTTGATCGTCACCCTGGCCGGCGGCGTCGGCGCGGCGCGCATGCTCGCCGGGCTCGTGCAGGTGGTCGACCCCGACCACCTCACCGCCGTGGTCAACGTCGGCGACGACCTCGTCCTGCACGGCCTGCACATCTCGCCCGACCTCGACACGGTCACCTACACCCTCGCCGGCGCCATCAACACCGAGACCGGCTGGGGCCTCACGGGTGAGACCTGGCAGGCCCGCGACATGGTCGAGCGCTACGGCGGCGTGAGCTGGTTCGGCCTGGGCGACCGCGACCTCGGCACCCACCTGTACCGCACCCAGCGCCTGTCCGAGGGGGCCGACCTGGCCACCGTCACCGCCGAGATCACCGCGGCGTGGGACCTCGGGCTGCGCGTCGTGCCGGTCACCTGCGACCCGCTGCGCACGATGGTCACCCTGGCCGCCGACGACCCCGAGGGCCCGGGTTCGCCCGGATTGCCCGCCGGCAGCGAGATCGGCTTCCAGGAGTACTTCGTGCAGCGCCACCACTCGGTGCCCGTGGCGTCGGTCCGCATCGCCGGCGCCGACGCCGCCCGCCCCACGCCCGGGGTGCTCGACGCCATCGCCGGCGCCGACGCCGTGGTCGTGGCCCCGTCGAACCCCATCGTGTCGATCGGGCCGGTCCTGGCCGTCCCCGGCGTCCGCGAGGCCGTCACCGCCCGGCGCGAGCAGGTCGTGGCCGTCTCACCGATCGTCGCCGGGGCCGCCCTCAAGGGCCCCGCCGACCGCATGCTCACCGAGCTCGGACACGAGGCCAGCGTCGTGGGCGTCGCCCGCCTCTACGCCCCGTTCGCCGGCACCCTCGTGATCGACGAGGCCGACGCCGACCGGGTCGACGAGGTCGAGGCCGAGGGGCTGCGCTGCGTCGTCACACCCACCGTGATGCGCTCCCCCGAGACGGCCGCCGCACTCGCCCGCGCCACCCTCGCCGCGGTCGGCGTCGCCACGGAGCCGGCGCCGTGAGCCGCCTCAGCGTCTTCGGGCTCGAGGGGATCCCCGAGATCACCGTCGGGGCCGACCTGGCCGGGATCATCGCCGACGCCGCTGCGGCGGGCGACGACACCGCACTGGCCGACGGCGACGTCGTGGTGGTCACCCAGAAGATCGTCTCCAAGGCCGAGGACCGCCTGGTGCCGGTCGACCCCGACGACCCGCTCTCCCACAAGCCGCTGGTCGAGCGCGAGTCGGTCCGCATCCTGCGCCGCCGCGGTGACCTCATCATCAGCGAGACCGCCCACGGCTTCGTGTGCGCCAACGCGGGCATCGACCTCTCGAACGTCGAGAAGGGCTACGCCGCGCTGCTGCCCGTCGACGCCGACCGCTCGGCCCGCCGCATCCGCGACGGCCTGCGCCACCGCGCCGGCGTCAAGGTCGCCGTGGTCGTCTCCGACACGTTCGGGCGCACCTGGCGCCGCGGCGTCACCGACGTGGCCATCGGCTGCGCCGGGGTGGCCGGCGTCGTCGACCTGCGGGGCACCCCCGACGCGCTGGGCCGGGAGATGCAGGTCACCGAGGTGGCCGTGGTCGACGAGATCGCCGCCGCCGCCGAGCTGGTGATGGGCAAGTCGACCGGCATCCCGGTGGCCGTGGTGCGCGGCGTCGACCCCACCTGGCTGCGCGACGGCAGCGTGCACGACGAGATCGTCCGCAGCCCCCGCGACGACCTGTTCCGCTAGGGAGCGACCGTCAGCCGGCCTCGGGCAGGCGGGCACCGTCGAGGTGGGCCGCGGCCCGCACCTCGTAGCCGTCACCGATGACGGTCATGCCCGAGAGCACGGCACCCTCGCCCACGCGGGCGGCGGCACCGATCACCGAGCCGTCGACCAGGACCCGGGGGTCGAGGCGGGCGCCGGGCAGCACGACGGAGTCGCGGATGATGGCGTGCTCACCGATGCGCACCCCGGCCATCACCACCGAGTGGTCGACCACCGCGGTGGGGTGGATCGACGCGGTGGGGTCGACCGCGACCTCGTCGGTGCCGCGCTTGCCGTCGATGAGGTCGAGCTGGACCTCGACGTAGGTGTTCGGGGTGCCGGCGTCGACCCAGTAGGCGTCGCTGTGCAGGGCGAACAGCGTGCCGTCGGCCACCATCCCCGGGAAGGTCTCGCGCTCGATCGACACCTTGCGGCCCTTCGGGATGCGCTCCAGCACCGACGGCTCGAGCACGTAGGTGCCGGCGTTGATCCAGTTGGTGGGCGCGGTGCCCGGGGCGGGCTTCTCGACGAAGGCGGTGACGCGGCCGTCGTCGTCGATCGGCACGACGCCGTAGCGCGACGGGTCGTCGACCGGCGTGAGGGCGATGGTGCCCTCCGCGCCGCAGCTGTGGTGGAAGTCCCAGAGCTCGGCCACGTCGAGGTCGGTGAGGACGTCACCGTTCACCACGATGAACGTGTCGTCGATCCCGGCCGAGGCGGCGGCGAAGCCCACGGCCCCGGCGGTGTCGAGCGGCTCGGGCTCGACCGCGTAGTGCAGGTCGACACCGGCGCAGCGGCCGTCGGGGTAGGCGTCGATGAACGCGTCGGGCCGGTACCCGAGCGAGAGGACCGCGTCGGTGACGCCGTGGCGACCGAGGACGCCGACGACGCGCTCGATCATCGGGCGGTCGACGATCGGCAGCATCTGCTTGGGGCGCGTGAAGGTGAGCGGCCTCAGGCGCGTCCCGAAGCCGCCGACGAGGACGACCGCCTTCACTGCGTGCCCGCGGCGGTGGTGCTCGTCGAGGGCGCGGTGGTGGAGGCGGTGCCGCCGGCCACGGTCGTGGAGGTCGCCGAGGAGCCCCCGACGACCTGGTCGTTGGCGTCGAGCTTGTCGAGGTCGCCGGCGGTGGCCGGCGGCGGCGGCGTGACCCCGTCGGGCACGACCGCCAGGGTGATGGCGAGCTTGTTCTGGCTGAACTTGAACGACCCGATCTGCGACGCAGGCACCACGGTCGGGGCGGCCGAGGTGTCGGAGGCCTGCCAGACGAACAACGAGACGGTGGCGGGCTGCCCGCTGCAGTCGTAGCCGTCCTCGTAGGTCGTGCCGTTCACCGTGAACCCGGTGGAGCTGAACGAGATGCCGGTGGTCTTGCCCCAGTTGGCCAGCGTGGCGTTGTTGCCCGCGGCGCCGCTGTTGAACGGGTGGATGTGGGCGATGCCGTCGCCGTGGGTGTGCAGGCCGGTGGTGTCGCTCACGGTGTCGGTGAGCGGCGGCAGGAACGCGTCGCAGACGTAGATGCCGTAGGCGGCGTGCCAGTGGTCGCCCACCGTGGGCGCCACCGCAGCGGCCTTGTCGTTGCTGTTGCGGGCGAAGAGGACGAGGAGCACCCCGACCACCACGATGGCGGCGATGCCGAGGGGGAACGCGATCTTGCGCTTCGGCCCCTGGCTCGTGCGCCCGCCGGCCCGAGCCGCGCGCGCGACCTTCTTCGAGGAACTTGCCTTGCCCATAGGGCGGAGAGGCTAGCGGTCGGCGGAGGGCCTCCCGGCGCACCCGGGCCCGACGGCCACCGCGGCCGGTCGGGAGGGCTCAGCGCCGACGGGAGCGCAGGCCCCGGCGGCCGCGGAGCTCGTCGAAGAGGTTCTCGTAGGCGGCGGCGACGGCGGAGGGCGAGGCCCATCCCTCGACGAAGC
>CAMFLJ010000102.1 GCA_945957335.1 uncultured Actinomycetes bacterium
GAATCGGAAAGCTGCCGGCCTCCTGGGTGGCGAGCCAGTCGCCGAGGCCGGGGTTCGACATGGACTGGCGACTGACCATGGTCACCCAGGCCGGGAGCCAGCCGATTCGCACCTCCTGGAGCATCACGGTGAGCTCGGGGTGGCGGTGGAACGCGCCGCCGTAGAGCATCGAGACGAGGATGTTCTGGGCGACGTGGATGGTCTGGCTGTTGGCCAGGCGAGTCAGCGCCGTGGGGCCGGCGCCGCCGGGCCGGTTCCAGCCGATGTCGGCCCATCGCCCGAAGCCGGAGTGCAGGTTGCCGACGTGGATCGACGCCACCATCCCGAGATCGGTCGCGGCCGACCACACGATGTCCCAGTCGGGATGGCCGAAGGCGACCTCGTTGGGCGGCTGCCCGCCCTCGGTGCGGAGGTAGAAGGCGCGGAAGCCCTTCGCCCGCATCCGGGCGAGCTCCTCCGCCGCGGCGCGCAGGTCGGCGAAGTCGATCACCGCGACCCCGTGCAGGCGGTCGGCCCGGTCGGACAGCTGCTCGGCGAGGAAGTCGTTGCAGCGGGCGACGCCGAGGGGTCGGTCCGGACCGAGATGCTCGAGCAGCTGCCAGTACCCGCCCGGGTTCACCAGGCTGTGGTCGATGCCCACCTGGTCCATCCAGGTCACGCGCTCTGCGGCGGTCGACTGGTGGGTCGGGTGGAGCTGCACCTTGTTGCCCTCGCGCGCCTTCGCCATCGCGATGAGCGAGGGGAGCAGCGTCGGACCGTCCGGACGGTCGGCCTCCGGCATCGCCTCGAGCAGGTCGCCGGCGATCGCCTGGGCGAGGCGGTCGATCATGTCCGACGGCAGCTCGGACCGCCATGGTCCGAGCGGGTCGGAGCCGGGGTCGAACGCGTCGACCTCCCAGTGCGTGTCCACGTCGATGACAGCCACGTCGTGCCCCCCTCGGGCGGTGCGATCTCGGATAACGACGTTATACGGCTGCGGTATCGTCTGCCCTCCGGAACGAGTGGGGGAGGGCCCGATGGGGGAGCAGTTCGCAGGCAAGGTCGTGATCGTCACCGGCGGCAGCCAGGGTGTCGGCATCGGCATCGTGAGGGCGTTCCTGGACGAGGGCGCGTCGGTCGTCACCTGTGCCCGCAAGAGCTTCGACGACCACCCGGCGGCGCGTGACGACGACGACCGGGCCCGGCTGCTTCACGTTCCGGCCGACATCCGCGACGACGCCCAGATCGACGCCGTCATCGCGGCGGCCATCGAGCGCTTCGGGCGCCTCGACGTGCTGGTCAACAACGCCGGCGGGCAGCCCCCGGCCGACCCGGCCACGGCGTCGCCCCGCTTCGTCCGGGCGATCATCGAGCTCAACCTCACCGCCCCGATGATCTTCGCCCAGAAGGCGTACCAGGTGATGCACGAGCAGGGCGACGGCGGCTCGATCATCAACATCTCCAGCCAGGCCTCCATGCCCTCGGGCAGCGGCGGCACGCTGGCGCCCTATGGCGCGGCCAAGGCCGGCCTGAACCACATGACCCGCTCGCTCGGCAGCGCCTGGGGCTCGGAGGTGCGCGTGAACTGCGTGTCGCTCGGGTGGGTCCGCACCGAGGCCATGGAGGAGCTGCTGCTCTCCGACGGCAACGACCCCTCGACCCGCATCCCGGTCGGCCGCATGGGAACCCCGAGCGACATCGGCGGCATCTGCGTGTTCCTGGCCTCCGACGCCGCGTCCTACGTCAACGGCGCCACCGTCTGGGCCGACGGCGGCGGCGGCTTCTGAGCGGGGACGGCGGCATGAGCGTGAGGTGGGGCGTCGCCGGGACCGGCGGCATCTGCCAGCAGTTCGGCGAGGCCGTGGCGCTGACCGACGGCGGCTCGGTCGTGGCCGTCGGCTCGCGCTCCCAGGAGGGCGCTGACGCCTACGGCGACCGCTTCGGGGTGGCTCGTCGCCACGCGAGCTATCAGGAGCTGGCGGCCGACCCCGACATCGACGTCGTGTACGTCGGGACGCCGCACAGCCGTCACGAGGCCGACGCGCTGATGTTCCTCGAGGCGGGCAAGCACGTCCTGTGCGAGAAGCCGATGTCGCTGAGCGAGGCGCAGACCCGGCGGATGGCCGACGTGGCCCGGTCCCGGGGCCTGTTCCTGATGGAGGCGATCTGGTCGCGCTTCCTGCCCTCCTACCGGGTGCTGGCGGACCTGCTGGCCGAGGGGCGCATCGGCGCCGTCCGCCAGGTCGAGGCCAGCTTCGGCTTCGCCATGCCGGTCATGCCCGAGCACCGCCTGTTCGACCGTGCCCTCGGGGGTGGGGCCACCCTCGATCTCGGGATCTACCCCCTGCAGCTGTGCTCGATGGTGCTCGGCCCCCCCGACGCGGTGCGGGCCGTGGGCCACGTCGGGAGCACCGAGGTCGACGAGCAGGTCGCCGCCGTGCTGCACCACCCGGGCGGGGCCGTCGGTGTCGTGCAGGCGGCCATCACCTCGAACCTCCGCTGCGACGCGCGGATCGTGGGCGACGTCGGGGTGATCGAGCTGCCGGCGTTCATGCACTGCCCGGACCACCTCCTCGTGACCGTCGCGGGCGCGACCGAGCGCATCGACACCCCGTGGGAGGGCGAGGGCCTGCGCTTCGAGGTGGAGGAGGTCCACCGCTGCCTGACGGCGGGCCTCACCGAGAGCCCCACCGTGCCCCTCGACGAGTCGATCCGCCTCGCCGCCACCATGGACGAGATCCTCCGTCAGGTCGGGGTGAGCCACGGCTGACGGGCGGGCCCGTCGGGGCGGGCGCTCGAGGTGGGGTCTTGGTAGCCTCCGACGAGGTTTCCAAGGGGTGACGGAAAAGGGTTGCGCGGCCGCCTCCGAGGCGCGGCGGCGTCGATCCTCCCGGGCTCCGTGCCAACCTCGACGACGACGTCGAACCCGCCCACCGCACCGCACCTGGAGTCCCCCGTGGCCCGTGACATCGACGACCTGATCGCCCAGCTCGACCTCGACGAGAAGGCGGCTCTGCTGGCCGGAGCCGACCTGTGGTCGACGGTCCCGGTCGAGCGCCTCGGGATCCCGTCGGTCGGCCTCACGGACGGGCCGAACGGCGCCCGGGGCCAGGGCCTGCCCGCCGGCATGGGCGCCGGCACCGACACGTCGTTGTGCGTCCCGTCGGGGTCGGGCCTGGGCGCCACGTGGGATGTCGACCTGCTCGACCGGGTCGGGTCGGTGATCGGAACCGAGGCGCGGATGAAGGCGTGCCGGTTCCTGCTCGGCCCCACCGTGAACCTGCACCGCTCGCCGCTCGGTGGGCGCAACTTCGAGTCCTACTCGGAGGACCCGCTCCTGGCGGGCCGGCTCGGTGCGGCGTGGGTGCGCGGCGCCCAGTCGCAGGGCGTCATCTGCACGGTGAAGCACTTCGCTGGCAACGAGCAGGAGGACGGGCGGATGCTCGTCGACACCGTCGCCGACGAGCGCACGCTTCGCGAGCTGCACCTGCTGCCCTTCGAGCTGGCCGTCCGCGAGGGCGGTGCGCTCGGGATCATGTCGTCGTACAACCGGCTCAACGGCGAGTACGTGGCCAACAGCACCACGCTGATCGCCGACCTCCTGCGCGGCCAGTGGGGCTTCGAGGGCGTCGTGGTCACCGACTGGTTCGCCTTCGCGGAGACGGCCAAGGCCATCACCGCGGGTCTCGACCTGGAGATGCCGGGCCCGGGCCGGGCCTACGGGCCGGCGCTGGCCGAGCTGGTCCGGGAGGGAGGCGTCGACGAGGCGCTGGTGGACGCAGCGGTCCGCCGTCTCCTGGGTGTGCTCGACCGAGTCGGGGCGCTCGATGCGCCCGATGGCCCTGCTCGCTCCGACGACCTGCCCGAGCACCGGGCCGTGGCCCGTGAGGCGTCGCGTGCGTCGATGGTGCTGCTGCGCAACGAGGGCGTGCTGCCCCTCGCCGCCGAGACCCTCCGGAAGGTCGCGGTGATCGGCCCCAACGCCGATCGCGCCGTGATCATGGGCGGCGGCTCCTCCAGCCTGCCGGTGGCCGAGCTCCGATCGCCGCTCGACGCCATCCGCGACCGCCTCGGCCCCGACGTCGAGGTCGTCCACGAGACCGGCGTCGACATCCGCCTCGTCACCCCCGAGATCCCGACCGCGTGGCTCTCCCACGAGGACGGCGAGGGGCTCGTCGTGGAGTCGTTCGCCCTCGACGACCTCGGTGGTGCGGTGCGCCACCGGGAGGTGCTGGCCACCGGGATGATCATGTGGCTAGGCGCACCCGCCGCCGCCGGACCGGAGTTCGCGTGGCGCGCCGCAGCGACGCTCACGGTGCCCGAGGCCGCCACCTGGACGCTGTCGCTGGTGCAGACCGAGCCCGCCCGGGTGCTGGTCGACGGCGAGGTCGTCATCGACGGCACCGTCGAGGAGCAGCCGTGGGGCACCGAGTTCTTCGGCATGGGGCGGCGGGAGCAGACCGTCGACCTCGAGCTCTCGCCCGACCGGCCCGTGCACCTCGAGGTGCAGTCGCAGGTGACGGGTGGGGGGATGCTGCTGGGGGCCAAGGTCGGGCTGCGCCGCTCGATGCCGGCCGACTCGATGGCCCGGGCCGTCGCGGCCGCTCGCGACGCCGACGCCGTCGTGGTGGTCGTCGGCACCGACGGCGACTGGGACACCGAGGGCCACGACCGGGGCTTCCTCGGCCTGCCCGGTGAGCAGGACGCCCTGGTGTCGGCGGTGCTCGACGTGGCCCCGAACGCGGTCGTCGCGGTCAACTCCGGCGCGGTGGTCACCCTGCCGTGGGCGCACCGCTGCCACGCCCTGCTGCAGTGCTGGTTCGGTGGGGTGGAGATGGCCGAGGCCCTCACCGACGTCATCCTCGGTGTGGCCGACCCGGGTGGCCGGCTCCCGACCACCATCCCGCACCGCCTCGAGGACAACCCCACCTGGGGCAACTTCCCGCCCGAGACCGGCCGCATCCTCTACGGCGAGCGCGTGCTCATCGGCTACCGGTGGTACGACTCGCGCGGCATCGACGTGGCCTTCCCGTTCGGGCACGGCCTGTCGTACACGACCTTCGAGATCGGGGCCCCGAAGCTCTCGGCCACCGCCATCGCCGCCGGCGACTCGCTCACCGTGCGGGTGCCGGTCACCAACACCGGCGACCGGGCCGGCAGCGAGGTCGTCCAGCTCTACGTGGCCCCGCGCTCCCCGAAGGCGTTCCGCCCCCCGAAGGAGCTGAAGGGCTTCGCCAAGGTCAACCTCGAGCCCGGCGCCTCCGCCACCGTCGAGATCACGCTCGACGGCCGGTCCTTCGCCCGCTGGGCCGACGTCGACCCCGCCTACGTCGCCCTGGCCGAACGACAGACCCGCGACGCGGCCTGGATGCCGATGCCCTCCGACGTCGGAGCCTCGGGCTGGACCGTCGACGAGGGCACCTACGAGCTCCACGTCGGACGCTCGTCGGCCGACATCGCCCACGTGGCCGCCTTCGAGGTGGCCGGGGGCACCATCGACGGCTGAGCGTCGGGAGAGGCTCGCGGAGCACGGCGGTACCATCCGCCGGTGGCCACGGCACCGAAGAAGCGAGGTCCGGGGCGCCCGGCCCTGATCGACCGCGAGTCGATCGTGGCGGCGGCTCTCGCGATCTCGCGCGAGGACGGGCCGCGCGCGGTCACCATGTCGGGCGTCGCCAAGCGCCTCGGCGTCGGCATGCCGGCGCTCTACTACCACCTCCGAAACCTCGACGAGCTGCTCGCCGCGGTGGCCGAGGTTCGCTTCGCCGAGATGCCGGTGCCCGACGCGAGGCTCCGTTGGGACCGTTGGCTGGTGGCCTTCGCCAACGAGTTCCGGGCCCTGCTCCAGACCGAGCCGCTCCTCGTGCGGGTGCCGTACCTGTCGGTCCATCAGCCGTTTCCCGCCCTCGTGATCGACCGCGGGTTCCGGGTGCTCACCCGCGACGGGTTCTCGCCCCTCACCGCGCAGATGATCTTCGGCGAGTTCCTGCGGCGGATCGTCGACCTCGTCTATGCCGAGCACGCCCGGGCGGAGGAGGCGGAGCACGGCGTCTGGCCGATCGGCACCCAGCGGGCCCGTGCCGCGACCGTGACCCGGGAGCAGGCGCCCCACCTCTACGCCCTCATCGACGCACTCGGTGACCTCCCCGATGACCTGCCGGAGATCTCGGACTACATCTGGGAGTGGAACCTCTGCTTCGAGCTCGACGGGATCCGGGCGATGCTCGGTCGCGACGGGCCGTCGCCGCTCCCGTGACCGGAGTGGGTCAGGCCTCTGCGCCGTAGCTGTTCCAGGCCATGACCTCGGCGGCCGGCTTGCGCGGCGTGATCGCGAAGTCGGTGCCCTTGGTGTAGGCGATGGGGAACAGCCCGGCCTGCATCCACTTGTCGTACTCGAAGCCCAGGAGCTCGGCGACCTCCTGCTCGCGCAGGAGCGTGAGGGTGGTCCACGCCGAGCCGAGGCCGCGCGAGCGCAGGGCGAGCATCAGCGACCACAGGGCCGGGATCACCGAGCCCCAGCGGCTGGCCTGCCAAAAGGTGTTGGTGCGGTCGGCCTGGGCACCGGCGCCGTTGCCGTCGGTGCGGCCGGCCACGAGCGGCACGCACAGCACCGGCACCTCGTGGATGTGGGCCGCCAGGTGCATGACGCTCTCGGTGACCCGCTTCGAGGCGGCGTCGCTGCGGTCGATGTTGTCCTCCGGCGCGGAGGTGCGGGGCCGGTTGACGAAGTCGGACATGGCGGCGCGGTAGATGTCGGCCAGGCCCTGCTTCTTCACCGGGTCGTCGATGAACAGGAACCGGTAGGGCTGCTGGTTCGAGCCGTTCGGCGCGTGCACCGCCAGGTCCATGCACTCCTCGATCACCTCGCGCTCGACGGGGCGTTCGAGGTCGAGGCGCTTGCGCACCGACGGCGTGGTCTGCAGCAGCAGGTCGGGGTCGGTGACCACGAGCGGGCCCTGGAAGAGGGTCTCCCAGGCCTGGAGGGTTCCCCAGTGCTCCCAGATGCGGTCGATCAGGCCCTCGTTGGTGAACCGGAAGAGGAACCCGTAGACGTTCTCGTAGGGCCGGCCCCGCATCGTGGTGGCCCGGTAGGTGTGCTGGCGGAAGACGTAGGGGCCGTCGTCGATGGTGACGATGTCGTCGAAGCTCAGCGTCGCCAGGTCGTAGCGGTCGACCCGCCGGCCGTTGGGCTGCGGGGGAGCGGGGGCCCGGCCCAGCACCTGGGCGCCGATCTCGTCCTTGCCCCGGAACACGGTCTGGCCCGGTGCGCCCGGGAACTTGCCCAGCCCGTTCCACCACTCGACGTCGTCGCTCATCAGCGACAGCCGGTCGAGGTCCCGCGGACCGTCGAAGAAGTCGTCGACGGCCTTCAGCTGCTGCTCGCTCGTTGCCATGGTGCTCATCCCCCCGGTCGGTGCTGCTCGTATGCTCCTGGTGCGCTCCCGGGCCGCTCTGGCGACCGTTCGGCGCACGGTTCTACGTCAGGTGACGGCCCCGCCGTTGACGCCGATGACCTGGCCGGTGATCCACTCGGCCCCGTCGGTGGCGAGGAAGGCGCACGTGGCGCCCACGTCGGCGCCGGTGCCCTTGCGCGGGATCGGGTAGCGCGCCGGCCCGGGCACGTTCTCCATGCTCCCGAGGGCCAGGGCGTTGCAGGTGACCCCCATCGACCCCACCTCGTGGGCCACGTGCTTCATGAGCCCGATGGCCCCGGCCTTCGCCGCGCCGTAGAGCGACACCCGGATCGGCAGGCCCACCCGGCCCGCCTCGGAGGCGATCGTGATGACGCGGCCCCAGCCGCGCTCGCACATCCCCTGCAGGGCGGTGTGGGTGCAGTTCATGACCCCGTAGAGGTTGAGGTCGACGAAGCGGGCCCACAGCTCGGGGTCGGAGTCCTTGAAGTCGACCTGCGGGAACCCGGCCGACGGGATGCCGGCGTTGTTCACGAGGACGTCGACCGGCCCCGCCTCGGCGAACCCGGCCTGCACGGCGGCGAGGTCGGTGACGTCGAAGGCGATCGCCCGGGCCGACCCGCCGATCTCGGCGGCGACCTCGGCGGCCCGGTCGGCGAAGAGGTCGTTGACCACGACGTCGGCCCCCTGCTCGGCGAGGGCCCGGGCGATGCCCCGTCCCACCCCCTGGCCGGCGCCGGTGACCAGCGCCGTGCGTCCCCCCAGGGTGGTCATCGCGTCGTGCCGTCGAGCTCGTGCACGGTGAGGCCGAAGTTCTCGATGTTGTCGAGGCTCACGGTGATCTGCCCGGTGAAGTCCGCCGGGCAGTCGCAGAGGTACAGCGTGCCCTCGACCATGGCCTCCATCGGCTCGATCTGGTCCGGGCGCAGGCGATCGCCGACCAGCTTGGCGGCGCCCTCGCTGAGCACCGCAGCCCGAGGCTCGACCGTGTTCACCCGGATGCCGGTGCCGTAGAGCTCCATGGCCAGGCCGTTGGTGATGCGGTTGAGCGCCGCCTTCGACGCGCCGTAGGCGGCGATGTTCAGTGCCGTCGGCTCGAACGGTGCCGGCGGCCCGGGCCACAGGTTGGCGCTGCCGCTCGACAGGTTGACGATCCAGCCCTCACCGGCCTCCTCCATCGCCGGCGCGGCGGCGAGGGCGAGGTCGAGGGGGGCGTTGACGTTGGCCTCGAACATGATGTTGCGGCGCTTCACCGAGAAGCCCTTGAGCGGCTTCTGGATCGAGGCCGCGGCGTTGTTCACGAGGATCTCGACGTGGCCGCCGAGCGCCTCGGCGGCCTCGGGCACCACCCGGGCGCGGTCGGCCTCGTCGGTGAGGTCGGCCACCACGATGCCGACCTTGGTGCCGTACTTCTCGAGGCGGGCGGCGGTCTCCTTGAGGCTGCCCTCGAGGTGGTCGTGCTGCTCGAGCGTGCGGGCGGTGAGCACCACGTCGGCGCCCTCGGCGGCCATGCGCTCGGCGATGCCGGCGCCGATGCCCCGGCTCGACCCGGTGACCAGCACGCGCCGGCCCTTGAAGCGGTCCCCCATCAGATGAGCCCCTTGTCCTGGAGGAAGGCCTCGGTGGCCTGCCCGATGTAGTTGCAGTCGTCGTCGGTGAGCGAGTGGTTGTTGGGCAGGATCAGGCCCTGCTCCATCACCCGGTCGGCGTTGGGCAGCCCGCCTGCCGGCACGCGGAACTCGGCGCCGCGCAGCATGGGCTGGCGGGTGACGTTGCCGGTCCAGACCATGCGGGTGTCGATGCCGCGGCTCTCCATCCAGGTCTGGTACTCGCCGCGCACGATGCCCGAGCCCTCGTTGATGAGGATCGGGAACATGTGCCACCCGGTCTCGACGCCGTCGGTGAGGCGGGGGAGGGTGAACAGCTCGGGCCACTTGGCGAACCAGCTGCTGGTCAGCGCGAACGAGCGCTGCCGCTTGGCGAGGTTGTCGGGCAGCTTGTCGAGCTGCACCACGCCGAAGGCGGCGGAGATCTCGGCCGGCTCGAAGTTCCAGCCGTTGTTGTCGAAGATGAAGAGGTTGTCGTACTCGAGGCCGTCGTCGATGGCGCTGAAGAAGCGGTCGCGGCCCTTGCCCTTCTCGGAGCCGAAGATCTGCAGCTCCGAGCGGCGGCCCCAGCGGCGGTAGAGCAGCGCCTTGTCGGCCAGCTCCTCGTCGTCGAAGCACACCATGCCGCCGGTGCCGGCCGCGGTGATGATGTGGCTGAGGGCGAAGCTGGTGAGCGAGATGTCGGCGCGGGCGCCGGTGGGCGTGCCCCGGAGGGTGAGGCCCAGGGCGTCGCAGGAGTCCTCGACCACGATCAGGCCGTGGCGGTCGGCGATCTCGCGGATGACGTCCCAGTCGGGCGCGTTGCCGATGAGGTTCGGGGTGAGGATCGCCTTGGTGCGCGGCGTGATCATCTCCTCGATGGCGTCGACGTCGATCTGGTAGGTGTCGGGCGTGACGTCGACGAAGGCGGGCACGATGCCCTTGCGCACCATCGGGGCGATGTCGGTGGAGAAGGTCACCGCGGCGGTGACGATCTCGTCGCCCGGCTCGAGGTCGAGCACCTCGATGGCGAGGTAGAGGGCCGAGCTGCCGCTGTTGACCATCACGCCCTTGCGCTTGGCGAACAGCTCGGCGACGCGCTGCTCCATGCGGCGCACGTTCTTGCCGATGCGCAGGGCGGTGGGCCCGCCGCGCAGGACCTCGAGGACCGCTTCGACCTCGCGCTCGTCGTGGACGGAGCCGGCGTACTCGATGCGCCGGTCGGGGAGGGTGCTCATGTGCGCTCCTTGAGGTGGGGCTTGAACGGGGTGGACTGGAGACCGTCGACCAGGCGGTCGACGAGGGTGGCCAGCTGCTCGCGGTCGCCCGCGGGCCAGTCGGCCAGGATCTGCTGGAGGTGCTCGGTGCGGACCTCGACGATGTCCTCGACCACGGCCCGGCCGCGGGCCGTGAGGGAGACGACGGTGACCCGGGCGTCGTCGGCGTCGGAGCTGCGCTCGACCAGGCCGTCGTCCTCGAGGGCCTTGACCTGGCGCACGGTGGCGCCCGGGTCCATGTGGCTGCGGCGGGCCAGCTCGCCGGTGGTGAGCGCGTCGTCGTCGGCCAGGGTGCGCAGCAGCGCGTAGCCGGCGCGGGTCACCACGGCACCCACCGCCGCGGCCTGCCGGGCGTACATCTTGCGGTTGACGGTGAGGCGGAAGAGGCGCTCGGTGGCGGCCTCGACCGCGGCAGCTGCGGCAGCTGATGCGCGCTCGTCGGCGGATCCCCGGGCCATGGCGGCACCCTACGAAAGATGACTGACTATGTCAACGGTCTGGAAATCACCCGGCGGGGGCGATCACCCGGAGTTCGCGGCCGGTTAACGTCCAGTCCACGTTCAGGTGGGGGCCGGATCGCAGCAGGCGAGCCGCACGTCCTCCCTCCGAGCAAGGAGGCCCCGGTGGCCAAGAACAAGGGCAAGAAGAAGGACAAGAAGTCGAAGAAGAAGGACAAGAAGAAGAAGGGCAAGAAGAAGAAGAAGTAGTTCGGCGGTCTCGACGGGGCGTCGGGTCTCACCCGGCGCCCCGTCGCCGCGCCCGGGCCCTGCCAGACTCCGGACGTGAGCCGTCGAGGGGCAGCGA
>CAMFLJ010000103.1 GCA_945957335.1 uncultured Actinomycetes bacterium
CCCCCGATCCCCCCGAACGAGCCGCAGGAACCGATGACGACGACCGACCCCACGCCCTCGCCGACCGACCCCGCCGACCCGACCTCTGCCGCCGGGGCCACGGTGCACGGCATCGCCGAGGCCGTCTACCGACGGCGTTGGTGGACCCTCGCCGTGCTGTGCCTCAGCCTGCTCATCGTCTTCGTCGGCAACTCCAGCCTCAACGTGGCGATCCCCACGCTCAGTCGCGAGCTGGGGGCCACCGAGTCCCAGCTGCAGTGGGTCATCGCCGTCTACTCGCTGGTGTTCGCCGGCCTGCTGTTCACCACCGGCGCCCTCGGCGACCGCTTCGGCCGCAAGGGCGCGCTCCAGCTGGGCCTGCTGATCTTCTTCGGCGCCTGCCTGGCCGCCACCTTCTCCGACTCGATGGGCCAGATCATCGGGGCCCGGGCCGCCATGGGCCTCGGTGCCGCGCTGATCATGCCGTCGACGCTGTCGATCCTCGTCAACGTCTTCCCGCCCCACGAGCGCACCAAGGCCATCGCCATCTGGGCCAGCGTCACCGGCGCAGCGGGTGCCATCGGGCCCGTGGCCAGCGGCTTCGTGCTCGACCACTTCTGGTACGGCGCGGTGTTCCTCATCAACATCCCGTTCGTCACCACAGCGCTGATCGCCGGCATCTTCTTCGTGCCCAAGTCGCGCGACCCGGAGCACGGCGTGCTCGACCCGGTCGGCGCCGTGCTGTCGATCATCGGCCTGTCGTCGCTCGTCTACGGCCTCATCGAGGCGCCCGAGCGGGGCTGGAGCGCACCGGTCACCCTCGGCGCCTTCGGGGTGGCCGCCGTCGCCATCGCCCTGTTCGTCTGGTGGGAGCTGCGCATCGAGGAGCCGATGCTCGACATCCGCTTCTTCAAGAACAAGGCGTTCTCGAGCGGCACCGCCGGGATGATGCTCGTGTTCCTGGCCATGTACGGGTCGATGTTCCTGATGACCCAGTACATCCAGATCATCCTCGGCTACAGCCCCTTCGCCACCTCGCTGCGGCTGCTGCCGATGGCGCCGATCATGATCATCGTGGCGCCGCTGACGCCGCGGCTCAGCGCCCGCTTCGGCGCCAACCGCACCGTCGCCGCCGGCATGGTGCTCATCGCCTGCGGGTTCATGATCCTGCGCACCACCACGGTCAGCTCGTCGGTGGCGGTCGTGATGATCGCCCTGGTCCCGATGACCTGCGGCATGGCCCTGGCCATGTCGCCGCTCACCGCCGCGATCATGTCGGCCGTGCCGGCCCGGCGCGCCGGTGCCGGCTCCGCCATGAACGACGCCACCCGCGAGCTCGGCGCCGCCCTCGGCATCGCCGTGATGGGCAGCGTCGCCGCCTCGCAGTACGGCCACGCCGTGGACGGGCTCACCAACGGTCTCCCCGCCGAGCTCGCCACCAAGGCCCAGGCCTCCATCTCCGGTGCGCTCCAGGCGGCGTCGAGCCTGCCCGGTGCGGCCGGCGACGCGCTGCGCAACGGCGCCGAGGCCGCCTTCATGGACGGCATCCACTTCGCCGTCATGGCCGGCACCGCCATCGCGCTCATCGCCGCGGTGATCATCTACCGCTACCTGCCCCGCCAGCTCTCCCACGACGGGGCCATGCACGGTGGGGTCGAGGCGATGGAGGACGCCGCCGAGCTGGGCCTCGCCGGTGTGCCCCCGGTGTTCGCCGACGAGGAGTTCCCCGGTGACGACGACCGTCGTGTCGTCGCCGACCCGGCTGCCACCTGATCCACCCGGCGCGCCGCCCGGTGCCCGGTCGCGCCAGGCCCGCTCACTACGCTCGTTGCGGGAGCAACAGGTGAGCGCGGCCCGGCCGCGCCCGGAGAGAGGCGTCGGATGTCGGAGGCAGGGCTGTCGGCCGCAGAGGTCGGCAAGGAGATCGCGGAGCACCTCGAGAAGCACGGCAACCACAGCGACGCGCGCAGCCGGCGCATCACCATCGTCGAGGCGATCCTGCTGGCCACGGTGGCGCTGCTGGCCGCGTGGTCGGGCTTCGCGGCGGCCAAGTGGAGCACCGAGTCGCGCCTCGAGCTGAGCCAGAGCACCAAGCACCGCACCCTGTCGAGCCAGGCCGAGCTGCGGGCGATGGAGGCCACCAACTTCGACGCCTCCACCTTCAACGCCTGGTTCACGGCGTGGGTGGCGGGCGACCAGAAGGCCCAGGACCTGGCGGCCCGTCGCTTCACCGACGAGTTCAAGGTGGCCTTCGACGCCTGGTTGGCCACCGACCCGGCCAACAACCCCAGCGCCCCCAAGGGCCCCACCTACATGCCCGAGTACGTGCAGCCCGACGAGGAGGTGGCGGCGGAGGAGACACGCCTGGCCGACGAGGCCTACGAGCACGGGGCCAAGTCGGGCGAGACCGCCGACGACTACGTGCGCATCACCGTGCTGCTCGCGTCGGTCCTGTTCCTCGTCGGCATCAGCGGCCACTTCCGCATCCACTCGGCCCGCGTCGGGCTGATAACGGTGAGCGTGCTCATCCTCGTCTACGCCGGCTACCTGTTGATCGTCGCACCGAAGCCGGGCTGACCCACCGTGTCCGACCGCACCGACGAGCAGGCGGGCGGGCAGGAGGGCGAGTACATCGCCCGCGGCTTCCTCACCATCGCGCTCGTCGTGCTGGCGGTCGGCGCGCTCGTGCTGTGGCTGTGGCTCCGGCCCCTTCGAGAGGGCCCCGCCCAGGCGGTGGGGCTGTGGCTCGGCTGCCTGCTGCTCGTGGGTGGTGTGGTGCTGGTGTGGTCGCCCGCCCAGCGCCACCACGTCGAGGGGCGGGCCCGGGTGCGCGAGTGGCTCGCGGTCGCGGTGCTGGTGCTCGTCTCGGGGCTGATGGCCCTGCTCGGCGTGGTGGTCACGCGCGAGGACCGGCGCCCGGCACTGCGCTCGCTCGTCGAGACCGCCGTGGTCGACCAGCCGGTGGGCTTCGTCCACGAGACGACGTGGGCGTACCAGCCCCGATTCACCGGTGGGCTGGGCCGCAAGGACTGGAGCGTGTGCCGCACCTACCGGGTGGCGGCCGGCGACCCGCGGCTGGTGGTCGACCACGTCGAGGCGGCCCTGCTGGCGGCGGGCGTCGACGCCGGCGAGGTCGAGCACCAGCCGGGCGACGGCACCTGGCGCTACTCGGAGGTCACCGTCGACGGGAGCGACGTGGTCGTGTGCGTGCTCGAGGTCGACCCCGAGGCCCGCTGACCCACCCCGAGGTCGTCCGGTCCGGGGCGGCGTGCGGGGCTCGGGCCTACGCTGCCGGAGGTCGGGGGCCGTCGAGCAGCGGGAGGTCGTGATGGCCGAGCGTCGAGGATCGGGCCGACGTGTCGGGCGGGCGGTCGCCACGATGGCGTCGCTCGCGCTGGTGGCTGTCGCCGCGTCCTGCGGTTCGTCGGCGACGACGTCGACTCCGGGCACCACCACGACGACCGCGCCGCCGGGCCCGAGCATCACCATCGAGCCCGCGACCGGGCTCACGAACGGCCAGACGGTCACCGTCACGGGCCGTGGGTTCCCGGCCAACAGCACCGTCGGGTACGCGCAGTGCGCCGTCGGCGGTGACCCGCTGCAGTCGTGCGCCAGCTCGAGCTCGTCGTCCGGCATCGCCGACGCGTCGGGAGCGGTGAGCGCGACCGTCGTTGTCCACGCCGTCATCGGCACCCCGGGCGGCCTCGTCGACTGCAGCACGGAGGGGGCCTGCGAGCTCCTGGTCGGCATGCTGCCCGCTGCGGCGATCGGCGCGACCGAGGCGGTCCAGGTCGCACCGACGCAGCCGTCGTCACCGCTCCCGGCTCCGACCTGCGCCGGCCCCTACTCGCCGGTCGGGTGGTTCCGGGGCGCGGTCGGGGTGCCGCAGCTGCCGCCGAACGTGTCGGGCACCGCACGGCCCTACGTCGACGCGGGGGCGGCGGTCGCCGTGGCCGAGGACGGCGACGACCTGGTGCTCACCGTGGCCTACGAGGGCGCCACCCGCACGTTCACGACGGCGCCCCGTGGCGCCGGGAGCAACTACGACCGCACGCCCGGGCCGAGCGACACGCGCTACGGGCTCGTCTCGATCGTGACCGCCGACGACGGCGCGATCTACGTCACCCTCGAGCAGAACAACAGCGGCGACTACGCCCGCATCGGCTGGCGCTTCGACGACCCGTGCGCGGCGGCCTGAGAGCAGCTCCGACCCGCCGCTGACGCGTCAGTCGTCGGGGGTGGGCACCGGCTCGAGGTCGAGGGCCACCGCGGCCAGCACCTGGCGCGGGTCGAGGGTGAGGTAGCGCACGGGGGAGGGGAGCCGGCTCGCCGCGGCCAGGTGGATGGCGTCGACGACCCGAAGGCCGAAGTCGGCGCCGATCTCGGCGGCGCGGGTGAGGCACCGCTCGTCGACGGGGACCACGTGGAAGGCGTCCCAGTCGGCGTGGAAGAGGCGGGTGAGGTGATCGGCCTGGCGTCGGCTGGTGGCCAGGCGGGCGAGCAGGATCGACACCTCGCAGCGCACCAGCTCCGACGCGCACCACACCGGATCGGCATCCATGAGCGCGCTGACCTGCTCGCTCTCGGGCTCGTCGACGTACCGCTTGACCAGGGCCGACGTGTCGACGGCGAGCATCAGCGCACCTTCCGCAGCTCGACGTCGCTGCGGGCGTCGACGGGCATGCGCTCGCGCTCGACCGGCTCGGCCGAGGGGCGCAGCCGGGGTGCGCGCACCGCGCCGTGGGCGACCAGCTCGGCCAGGCCGTCGGCCCGCCCACCGTCGACGGGGCCGAGCACCGCCACCGGCCGGCCCGACTGGGTGACGACGATCGACTCTCCCTCGGCAGCCCGGCGCACGAACATGGCCAACCCGGCGCGCAGCTCCCTGATCCCGATCTCCACGGGAGCACCGTAGCCCCTGTGTGTACACATGTGGACACACCGCGCCTTGCGAGGGTGCGGGGTGCCCTCTACGGTCCGCACCCATGAACTTCGCCTTCTCAGAGGAGCAGGAAGAGCTCCGCAACATCGTCCGCCAGTTCCTCGAGGCCAAGAGCCCCGAGTCCGCCGTCCGCGAGCAGATGGAGACCGAGCGGGGCTACGACCCCGACGTCTGGTCGCAGATGGCCGAGCAGCTCGGCCTCCAGAGCCTGATCGTGCCCGAGGAGTTCGGCGGCCAGGGCTTCGGCTACGTCGAGCTCATCGTCGTGCTCGAGGAGATGGGCCGCGCCCTGCTGTGCGCCCCGTTCTTCTCCACCGTCGTGCTCGCCACCAACACGCTGCTGCAGGCCGGTGACGACGACGCCAAGGCCGCCCACCTGCCGGGCATCGCCTCGGGCGAGACCATCGCCACCCTCGCCATCACCGAGCCCAACGGCAAGTGGGACGAGAGCGGCATCGAGGCCACCGCCACCAACGACGGCGGCACCTGGAAGATCAACGGCACCAAGTCGTTCGTGATCGACGGCCACACCGCCGACCTGATCATCGTCGCCGCCAAGACCGGCGCCGGCACCAGCCTCTTCACCGTGGCCGGCGACGCCGCCGGGCTCACCCGCACCGCGCTGGCCACCATGGACCAGACCCGCAAGCAGGCCAAGCTCGACTTCGACGGCGTCGAGGCCACCCTCCTCGGTGCCGACGGCGCCGGCTGGGACACCCTCTCCACCGTCCTCGACCTCGCCGCCGTCGGCCTCGCCGCCGAAGAGGTGGGCGGCGCCCAGTACGTGCTCGAGATGGCCGTGCAGTACGCCAAGGACCGCGTGCAGTTCGGTCGCCCGATCGGCTCGTTCCAGGCCATCAAGCACAAGTGCGCCGACATGCTGCTCGAGGTCGAGTCGGCCAAGTCGGCCGCCTACTACGCCGGCTGGTGCGCCTCGGAGCTGAACGACGAGCTGCCCGCCGTGGCCTCGCTGGCCAAGGCCTACTGCTCCGACGCCTACTTCCACGCCGCCGCCGAGAACATCCAGATCCACGGTGGCATCGGCTTCACCTGGGAGCACCCCGCCCACCTGTACTTCAAGCGGGCCAAGTCGTCGGAGCTGCTCTTCGGTGACCCGAGCTACCACCGTGAGCTGCTCGCCCAGCGCATCGGCATCTGATCCGGGCCCGAGCCCGGACACCGGAACCCTGACGGGACGGCCGTGATCGTCTTCATCGTCATCACGGCCGTCCTCGTCGTGGCCCTCGCCCTCGTGGCGGTGGGCCGTGTCACCTGGCGGCTGCAGGACCAGGCCCCGCCCGCGGTCTACGAGGTCGACGAGGCGGTCGAGTTCGTGGCCGACCGGCTGCCCGACGAGGTCACCGCCCAGCTCAGCTTCGACGACGTGCGCGAGATCCTGCAGTGGCACGTCGAGTACCTCGCCGATCGCGGGGTGGCCGTCGGCAAGGGCGACGACCGGCTCGTGGCCGGCCCGCTCGTGGCGGCCGAGGACGACGCCCTGGCCTACGTGCTGGGCAAGGCCGCCGAGGCCGACATGGAGGTCGACGACGTGTGGGTCGTGCAGGTCCTCGACGCCAACGAGGAGTACCTGCGGGCCATCGGCGCCATCGGCGAGGCCATCGCCCCGGCCGAGCCCACCGAGGCACCAACGGGCGACGACGCGCCCCCGGCCGACGGCCCCGCCCCCGGCTGACCCGCTTCATCTCGCGTTCACGAAAATCCACCTCGAAACCACCTCGGTGCTGGCACACTGGCCGGACCAAGGAAAGGAGGTGGTCCACAAGATGAACGATGGTTGTTGTGGGACCTTGGAGGTGGCTGGCCGCTAGCGCGGCAAGCTGGGCCGGCTGGTGAATCCCAACCAGCCACCGCCGATGCCGACGGCCGGAACCGGTCCCGTCCGGTGCCTCGTGCACACGTCGCTTCGGTCGTACGTACACAGCACTCTCTGGAGGGGAGGCTCGCTCACGCGGGCCTCCCCTCTGCGTTTCCCGTCAGCGCTCCGGTGAGCCTTCCCGGCGGGCGGCGTCCGGGCCTGGGAGAGTGGGGGCCGGCCCACCGGGGGGTGGCGCCACGGGGGAGGCCGAGATGGACGCATGGCAGGTGCAGGGCGCGGGCGAGCCGGTCGACGTGCTGGCGAGGGTCGAGCTGCCGGCGCCGGAGCCGGGCCCGGGCTTCCTCCGGGTGAGGGTCACCGCCGCCGGCCTCGGGCTGCCCGACGTGCTGATGTGCCGGGGCAGCTACCCGCTCACCCCGCCGCTGCCGTTCACCCCGGGCCAGGAGGTCACCGGTGTGGTCACGGCCGTTGGCGAGGGGTCGACCCGGGCGGTGGGCGAGAAGGTCATGGGGGTCACCGCCTTCTACCTGGGGCAGGGCTCGCTGGCCGAGGAGTGCCTCGTGGCCGACGCCACCGTGCACCCGGTGCCCGCGGGCCTCACCGACGCGGGGGCCGCCGGCTTCTGGATCCCGCACCTCACGGCGTGGACCGGGCTCGTCGACCGTGGGCAGCTGGCGGAGGGCGAGAGCCTGGTCGTGCTCGGTGCCGCCGGCGGCAGCGGCATCGCCGCCGTGCAGCTCGGCAAGGCGCTGGGCGCGCGGGTGGTGGCCGTGGTGAGCGACGATGCGAAGGCCGAGTTCTGCCTCGGCCTGGGCGCCGACCACGCCATCGTGGTCGGCGACGAGCCGGTGGCGTCGCGAATCCGCGAGGTGCTCGGCGACGGGGCCGACCTCGTCTACGACCCCGTCGGCGGCGACCTGGCCGAGGACGCCGTCACCTCGCTCGGTCGCGGCGGCCGCTTCCTCCTCATCGGGTTCGCCAGCGGCCGTTGGCCCCAGATCGACCCGCATGCGCTGGTGGTCACCAACACGTCGCTCGTCGGCGTGATCGCCGGCGGGCAGACCGACGACGAGGTGCGCGCCATCCACGCCGGGCTCTCCGAGCTGATCACCTCGGGCCGGCTGCGCAACGCCGTCACCGACGAGGTGCCCTTCGACGACCTGCCCGCCGCCCTGCAGCGCCTCGCCGACCGCAAGGTGGTCGGCAAGCTGGTTCTCGTGCGCTGAGCGGCGCCCCCTACGATGGCGGCCATGCAACGCCCGACGAAGTTCGAGCACAACCGCTGGGTCGGCGACAAGCGCACGCAGGTCGTCTACGACGTCGACAACATCGACGACCCGTCGATCATCGACGAGCTCATGGAGGCCGAGACCTACCTCTGCTTCGGCCCCGACGAGCTGAAGGAGGCCCGCAACCGCGGCTACAAGCCCTACAAGGGCGACGGCAGCGGGGTCGGCAAGGGGGAGTAGCTCCCTCGTGGACAAGCTCTTCACCTCCACCGACGGCGTGGAGATCGCCGGGCACCTGGCCCGGCCGCGCATCGCCCCCGGCACCTACGTGCCGGCGCTGGTCATCAGCCACGGCATGCCCCACCTGCGCCAGGGCGGGCGGCTGTCGGCCAAGTCGTTCCCCGAGCTGGCCGAGCGCATCGCCACCGAGATGGGCTGGATGGTGCTCGTCTACACGTTCCGCGGCTGCGGCGAGTCGGGTGGCGACTTCTCGATGCTGGGCTGGCGCGACGACCTGCTCGCCGCCGCGTCGTTCCTGCGCAGCACTGACGGGGTGAAGGGCGTGTGGTGCGCCGGGCTCGGCACCGGTGGCGCGCTGTCGATCTGCGCGGCCGGCATCGACGACGGCATCCGCGGCGTGGCCACCCTCGGCGCCCCTGCCGACTTCGACGACTGGGCCAACCACCCCCGTCGGCTCCTGCAGCACGCGCGCGACACCGGGATCATCCGCTCGTCGGCCTACCCGGCGTCGTTCGACACCTGGGCCCGCGAGATCCGCGAGGTGCGGGCCGTGGCCGCCATCGAGGCGCTGCGCAGCCGGCCCCTGCTGGTGATGCACGGCTCCGACGACGAGTCGGTGCCCGTGTTCGACGCCCGGGTGCTGGCCGACGAGCACGGCGAGGCTGACCTGCGCATCATCGAGGGCGGTGGCCACCAGCTGCGCCACGACCCCCGGGCCGTCGCCGTGCTGCTCGGTTGGCTCGACCGCCAGCGCACCCTCACCGCCTCCGAGCGCACCGGCTGATCAGCTGCCCCGATCTGTCACACGCCTCTCGTTCTCGTGGAGGTTTCCCGTCGTGGGCGACAGGAAACCTCCACGAGAAGGGGAGTGGGGTCGCTCGGGTGGGGTGTCTCAGGCGGACGCCGAGCCGGGGCCGCGCCAGAGCTCGACGCTGCTGGTGAGCCCGGCCGGCAGCTCGATGAGCTCGATCGGGGTGCCGTCGGGGTCGGTCACGAAGAACATGCGCACGCCGCCGATGTCGACCGGCTCCTGGCGGGGCCTCAGGCCGAGGGCGACGGCCTGGCGGTAGGTGGCGTCGAGGTCGTCGCAGCGGAACGACATGTTCGTGTAGCCGATGCGGGGGCCGGGCGTGCCGGTGGGCTCGTCGCCGAGGGCGAGCAGCTCCACGACCGCGCCGCCGATGAGGCCCCCGACCATCCGGCCCTTGGCACCGGACTGCCCGGTGACCGACTCCATCGACGGGCCCTCGAGCTCGACGTCGAACACCACGTCCATGCCCAGGGCGTCGCGGTAGAAGGCGAGCGAGCGGTCCATGTCGGACACGCCGACGCAGATGTGCGAGAAGCCGCCGATGCCGAGCGGCCCGGTGTCAACGGCCATGGTCGTCCCCCTGTCCGGCGCACCCCCGTGCGCCGTACGCGACCGTACCCGCGCGACGGCGGCTGCGACCCGGGGACCGCAGGGATCCCCGGGCCCCCGCTGGGAGGCCGCCGCCATCGGGCGAGGTTCTACTGCGGTCGCGCAAGCACCGCTGTCAGGTTCGCCGGCGAACGATCAGGCCTTGGCCTTCGCCGCAGGGGCATCGGCCTTCGAGCGCTTGGCCGCCTTCTGGGCCTTCTTGAACTCGCGCACCTTCAGCAGCGCCTCGGGCGAGGCCACGTCGGCCACCGAGCGGGGCACGTCGTCGGAGAACGGCGCCGCCGCCTCCTCCCAGCCCGCCGGCTTCTTGCCCATCCGCTTGGCGAGGATGGCCACGAAGATCTTGGCCTTCTCCTCGCCGTAGCCGGGCAGCTCGCGGATGCGGCGGTAGAGCTCGTCGCCCGAGCGCACGCCCCGCCAGACCTTGGCGGCGTCACCGCCGTAGTGGTCGACGAGGAACTGGCACAGCTCGTGGGTGCGGCGGGCCATCACCGCGGGGTAGCGGTGCAGCGCCGGCTTGGCGCAGAACACCTCGACCACGGCGTCCTCGCCCATGGCGGCGATGGCGCCGGCGTCGAGCTCCCCGCCCAGCCGCTCGCGCAGCGACCACGGGCCCTTGAACGCCCACTCCATCGGCACCTGCTGGTCGAGCAGCATGCCGATGAGGAGGGCGAGGGGATCGGTGACGAGCAGCTCGTCGGCTGCCGGGTCGCCGGTGATCGGGATGGAGGGCTTCGCCATGGACGGCAACGCTACCGACCCGGCGGCCGACCCCGTCCGGTCGGGGCGGTGGCGGCCGCCGGTCAGCGGGTGATGGGGTCGTCGGCCTCGGCGTCGATCTCGTGGGCCTTGATGGCGTCGTGCACCACCGTGGCGTCGAGGTCGCCGTCGGCGGCCAGGGCGGCGAGCACCGCGACCTCGACGTGGGCGGCGTCGGTCTCGAAGAACCGACGCAGCGCCTCGCGGGTGTCGGAGCGGCCGAAGCCGTCGGTGCCGAGGGGCACGAAGCGCTTGGGCACGAACCGGGCCACCTGGTCGGGCACCGACTTCATGAAGTCGGTGACGGCCACGATCGGGCCCGGCGCCGACATGAGCTTGTCGGTGACCTGGGCGGTGCGGGGCTCCTCGAGCGGGTGCAGGCGGTTCCAGCGCTCGGTGGCCAGGGCGTCCTCGCGCAGGGCCTTGTAGGACGTGGCGCTCCAGAGCTCGACCCCGATGCCGCGCTCGGCCAGCGCGGCCTGGGCCTCACGGGCTGCGCCCTGGGCGGTGCCGGAGAACACGACGGTGGCCTTGGCGTCGGTGCCCTCGGGGGCGGGGGCCCAGCGGTAGAGGCCGCCGACCACGTCGGCGGCGGTGACGCCCTCGGGCCTGTCTCTTATACACATCTCCGAGC